>NZ_JBEXJT010000025.1:0-118440 GCF_040609255.1 Kitasatospora sp. NPDC004723
GTGCTGGGTGAGGTGTTTGGCGGGGTTGGCCACCGGGGTGATTTTTTGGCCGGGGGCGGCCTGCAGGACCCGGCGGGGGGTGGGCCGGGGGGGGGGGGGGGGCGCGGCCGACGCCCTGCCCCGGCGCCACCCGCTCGGGGAAGGCGGCGCCGCCGGGGCGGTCGTGGTGGATGCGGACACGTACGGGACCTGCTCTCTGGATGCCCGGCGGGCCCGGGTCCGGCGGCGGGGAGCCACCGCCGGACCCGGGTTCAGCCGGCCTGGGCTGTCGACCTGGACCTGCTGGGCCTTCGCTCAGTGGGCGGCGAAGGCCGAGGTGATCTGGGTGGCGGCGTCGCCCGAGGCCTTCGCGACGTCCGCCTTGCCCGTGACGACCTGCTGGAGCATCGTCGGGATGACGGCCTGCGCGTCGATCTGCGCCCAGGCCTGGTCCAGCGGCACGAACTTGGTGCCGGCCGCGATGGTGTCGGTGAAGGGCTTCAGGAACGCGTCCTTGGCGGCGACCTTGGTGTTGACCGACTTCAGCGTCGGCAGGTTGCCCATGGCGTCGTACATCTGCTCCTGGTACGCCGGGCTCGCCAGCAGCTCGGCGAACTCCACGGCCAGGGTGCGGTGCTTGGCCGCCTTCATCACGCCGAGGTTGTTGCCGCCGGCGAACGCCGGGGCGATCGAGCCGGCCTTCTCGCCGGGCAGCGGGACGACCGCGTACTTGTCCTTGGCCGCGCCCGCGTCCACCTTGCTGCGGCTGGAGTTCGGCAGGATCGCCATCGCCGCCTTGCCGGCCGCGAAGAGGTCGACGGTCTTGCCGCCGGTGAGGTCGGCGCACTGCTGGACCGGGCAGCCGTTCTCGTTGAACAGGTCCGTGTAGCGCTTGAGGCCGGCCTGCGAGGCGGGCGAGCTGATCGCCGCCTTGTACTTGTCGCCCTCCTTGACGGCGATGTCGCCGCCCGCGTCCCAGACGAAGGGCAGCGCGCCGAAGGTGTACTTGCCGCCGACGGCGATGCCGAAGGTGTCCGGGTGCGCGGAGTGGATCTTCTCGGTGGCGGCGACCAGGTCGGCGTAGGAGGTCGGCGCGGCCAGGCCCGCCTCGGTGAACATGTCGGTGCGGTAGTACAGCGCGCGCACGCCGACCCACCACGGCAGGCCGTAGGTCTTGCCGTCGAGCACGGCGGTCGCGGCGATCGCCGGGTCGAGGTCGCCCTTGTCCTTCCACTTGTCGAGGTCGGCGCCGATCTCGGCGAGACCGCCGGCCGCGACGTAGCCGGGCAGGTCGGTGTTGCCGAACTCGACCAGGTCCGGGGCGCTGTTCGGGTCGTTGAACGCGCCCTTCATCTTGGCCGCACGGGCCGAGGCGTCGGTGTCGATGTAACTGACGTTGACGGTGACGCCCTGGTGGGAGGCCTGGAACTCGGTGACCGCCTTGCTGATCACCGCCTCCTTCGCGGCGTTGCCGGCCTCGTTGTACAGCCAGACCTGCAGCGTGCCGGTCTTGTCGTCGGCGGCCTTGTCGCCGGCCGGCACGGCGGTGCCGGGCGAGCAGGCGGCGGCAGCGAGGCAGGTGGCGGCGAGAACGGCGGCCGCGGTGGTCCGTCTGACGATGCGCATGGGTGTGGAGCCTCCCCTCCCGACAGCTGCCGCCGAGACGTGCGCCGCTGGGGACGGGCACGTCGAAGCAGGCCCTGACCGGGGCCGGTGATGGGTGCGTACGTGAACGCGTGGATGTGGGGGTGGTGCTACGCGGGTACGGCAGAGCGACCGCTCGGGTGGGCTGCGTCGCCTGCTCGATGCCAGGGACGTTAGGCGCGGGCGCTCGCGCCCAACAAGACCCGGTTCGCGAAGTTTTGCACTGCACAACGCTGTATCGAAAAAGCGGCGGCCACCCCCGAACGGGGTACGGTTCGACAACCGCTGCCGTCCGGCGGCGGAACGAGAGGGGAACCGGACCGATGACGGAGCAGGAGGCCAGCTCGGCCACCTCCACCACCGCGAAACCGAAGAAGGCGGCGGGCGAGCGCAACCAGTCCTCCTCGCTGCGCCGGGCGCTGTCCGTCCTCGGCTACGTCCGCGACCACGGCGACGGGCGCGGCGTCCCGCTCGCCCAGCTCGCCGAGGCGCTCGACCTCAACAAGTCGACCGTGCTGCGGCTGACCGGCCCGCTGCTGGACGAGCACCTGCTCGACCGCGACCGGGAGACCGGCTGGTTCCGGCTCGGCCACGGCTCGCTGCGGCTCGGCCAGGCCTACCTCACCACCCTCGACCTGCGCAGCGTCGCCGCCGAACACCTGCGCCGCCTCCAGCGCGAGGCCGGCGAGACCGTCCACCTCACCGTCTGGCAGGCGCCGGGCATCGTCTACCTGGACAAGGTCGAGGACGAGACCAACGTCCGGATGGCCTCCCGGGTCGGCAGCCGGGCCCCGGCCTACTGCACCGCGACGGGGAAGGCGATCCTCGCCTGGCTCCCCGAGGAGGCGGTCACCGAGGTCGTCGCCGCCGGCCTGCGCCCGGTCACCGCGTGGACCATCTCCGACGAGACCCATCTGCGTGCCGACCTCGCCCGCATCCGCGCCCGCGGCTACTCCATCGACGACCGCGAGAACGAGCCCGAGGTCCGCTGCGTCGCCGCCCCGATCTTCGACCACACCGGCGAGGTGACCGCCGCGCTCTCGGTCTCCGGCCTCACCTCCCGGATGACCGCCGCCCGCGTCCGCGCCCTCGGCCCGATCGTCGCCCAGGTCGGCCTGCGCATCTCCCGCGAACTCGGCTCCGACCGCCCGGTCCCGTAATACGCGGAAGGGTCCGGCACCTGAACGAACAGGTACCGGACCCTTCCGACCTTGGAGCGCCAGGCCCGGGTCGCACGGACTCTCCCCACTGAAAGTGGGACGTGCTCTGGTAGCACCACTGACGCCTGACGAGGAATCATCTCCCTCGCGACAGGAAGAACACTACCAGCTCGGAACACCTGCCCGAACCGCGGGAAAACCCCGGGTGACATGCGAACGGGCCCGGCACCTGTGAATTCAGGTACCGGGCCCGTTCGATCCTGGAGCGCCAGGCCCGGGTCGCACGGACTCTCCCCACTGAGAGTGGGACGTGCTCTGGTAGCACCACTGACGCCTGACGAGAGATCATCTCCCTCGCGACAGGAGGAACACTACCAGGCCGGAGCGGGTGCGCCGGACCACGAACGGTCGCCGCCACCGAACCCCACTGTCGTCACAGCTTCATAACGTCACGTCAGTTGAATGGATGTGACATTGCACATATCACATCATGCTTCCCATGAGAAAAATCATCACCTTACTGTCCACCGCCACCGCCATCGCCGTGCTCGGCGGCGCCGTCGCCGTCGGGGCCGAACCCGGGACCGGAGGGATCGACGCCGAGAGCGTGCTGGCCGACACCGGGCAGGGAACGCTGGCCTGGAGCTCCTGCGGGGATCCGGCCACACCCGCGCTCCAGTGCGCGATGCTCGACGTGCCGGTGGACTACTCCGACCCGCGCGGGCGCAAGATCAAGATCAAGCTGAACCGCCTCCCGGCCACCGCGCCGAAGGAGAAGCGCCAGGGGCCGATCCTGCTCAACCCCGGCGGCCCCGGGGGCTCCGGACTCTGGATGCCCGTCTCCATCGCCGGGCAGATCCCGGCCGACGTCGCCTCGACCTACGACTGGATCGGCTTCGACCCGCGCGGCACCAACGGCAGTGAGCCCCATGTCCTCTGCGACGCCCACTACTTCGAGGCCGAGCGCCCCGACTACCAGCTGAGCCAGGGCACCGCGAAGGCCTGGCTGAAGAAGGCCGCCGGCTACGCCTCCGACTGCGCCGCGGAGTGGTCCTGGCTGCTCCCGCACATGACCACCGTCGACAGCGCGCGGGACATGGACAGCATCCGGCGGGCACTCGGCGAGCCGAAGATCAACTTCTACGGCGCCTCCTGGGGCACCACGCTCGGCTCGACCTACGGGCAGCTGTTCCCCTCGCGGGTGCGCCGAATGGTCTACGACAGCATCGTCGGGCCCACCATCTCCTGGTACGAGCACAACAAGCTCCAGGACAAGGAGCACCAGCGCCGCTTCGACGCCTTCGCGGCCTGGACCGCCAAGGCCGACTCCGTCTACCACCTCGGCACCGACCCGGCCGATGTGAAGCGCGCCTACGACCAGGTCGAGGCCGCCCTGCGGACCGACCCGCTGGACGCCGCCCCGGCCCCCGGGAAGATCGGGCCGGCCGAGTTCGAGGACACCTTCTACGGCGGCGGCTACAACTTCCTGCGCTGGCCCCGGATGGCCACGGTGATCTCCGCGTACGTGACCCGGCAGGACACCCGGCCGCTCGCCATCGCCTACAACCGCTACGCGGCGCCCAGCGGGAACGACGGCTCCTTCCCCGCGTACAACGCCGTCCAGTGCAACGAGAACGCCTGGCCCCGCGACTGGGAGTACTGGAAGAAGGACCAGGCCGAGGTCAACGCCGTCGCGCCCTTCTACACGTACAACAACATGTGGTACAACGCCGCCTGCATGTTCTGGCCGCACGAGGGCAACCGGGCCGGCCGGCTGAAGATCACCGGGAAGGGCCTGCCGCCCGCCCTGCTCTTTCAGTCCACCGAGGACGGCGCCACCCCGTACGAGGGCGGGCTCGCCATGCGCGACGCACTGCCCAATGCCAAGCTCGTCGTCCAGGACGGCGGCAGCTTCCACGGGATCCTGTTCCGCGGCAACGCCTGTCTGGACGACACCTTCACCGCCTACCTCCGCGACGGCAGCCTGCCGAGCGGCAAGGGCCGGATCGCCAAGACCTGCGCCGCCGGCGCCGAACCCGACCCGGTCTACGTGACCCCGCCGCCGACCGCCAAGGCCGCCACCGGAGCCGCCGGCTCACCCGACGCCGCCCCGCTGTCGCCCACCGACCCGGAGGCCGTCCTCGGCGCGCTCCGCTGACGGAGGGAAGGAAAAGCGGAGGGGCCCGGCACCTGAACGAACAGGTGCCGGGCCCCTCCGGCTCGGAGCGCCAGGCCCGGGTCGCACGGACTCTCCCCACTGAAAGTGGGACGTGCTCTGGTAGCACCACTGACGCCTGACGAGGAATCATCTCCCTCGCGACAGGAAGAACACTACCAGGTCAGAGCACCTGCCCCGACCGCGCGGGCTCGTCGGGACGCCGGCCCTCCCGCGCACCGTCGGGCCTCGTGTAGCGGACCCCGGTGGCGAGGGTGAAACCGAGCGCCTCCAGCCGCGCGGCGACGACGGCCGGGTGTGCCAGCCGTCCTCCTCGGTCCGGAGGATCACCTGGTCCTCAGCTGAACGCCGTGCCCTCGTCCGAGAAGAACTGCGCCGACTCCCCCTTCGAGCAGGCGTAGACGTAGCCGTAGTGCCGCTCGCCGATCCGCTTCACGTCCGTTTCGGACCAGCGGTGGGCGTTGGTGACGGACATCTCCTTGAGCGTGATGCCCTCCCGGCAGGCGTCGACGAAGACCACCACGTCACCGGCGAGGCTCCGCTCGACGTAGGGGCCGAAGTCGAGGGACAGGCACTTGCCGGGGAAGTCGTGGGCGCTCGTGCGGGCTCCCTTGGGCACGAGGTAGTCCACGTCGCCGTGGTGGACTCCGTGTCCGCTCAGGCACAGCAGGAGGGTGTCCCCCTCCGCCGCGCTCTGGAAGAAGCCCTCGATCGCCGCGTCGATGCTCTCCCGGTCCGTCTCGCCGGGCTCGTGGACGGCCACGTCGTAGCCGGCCGAGGTCAGTGCGCCCGCCAGTTCGGCCATGTCGTCGGTGACGAAGGGCAGATCGGGGATCGCCGCGTCGCGGTACTCGGGCACGCCGATCAGCAGGGCCCGGAAGGATCCGTTCATCGTGTGCGCAGCGGGCCGCCCGGTCAGGAACCGAAGGTCAGCGTGATGGCGCCCTTCGCCGCCACCTGGGCCGAGGTGCCGACCAGGGTGACGCCCCCGCTCGCGGTGACCTCGAACGCGATCTAGGCCTGCTTGAGCGGCATGCCGCCGTCCGGGACCCGGATCTCGCCGAGCACGGCCTGGAGACCGTCGACGGTGCGCTGGAGGTTGGCCCGGAGGACCTCGACCGGGATGCTGCGGACCGAGGCCTCGCCCGCCGTGCCGTCCCGACGGCCGAACAGGCTCTTCTCGCCGACCGTGGACGACTGCCCGGTGTCGTCGATCGAGATCAGGAAGTCGAGGGTGTGAACACCCTCCCCCGCCGCACCGACGGTCGTGTCCGCGTCCTTGCGCTGCTCGAACACCGAGTCCCCATCCTCATGTGAGCGTCGTCGAGTTGACACATCATGGGGAAACCCGCCCGGGCTTCGGATCGACCGTCACCCGCCCGTGGCGCCGGGGAACCGAGCGGTCGCGGCGAGGTCCGCGCCGGGCTGCGGCGCCCAGCGCGAGGGCGAGGGCGGCGGTGGTGAGGAGCAGGAGGTGGGCGGCTTCGGCGGCGGGTTCGGTGAGGGTGAGGGTGCCGTGGCGGTGTTCGACGAAGCCGTTGTGGAAGAGCCAGCCGGCGAGGCCGATCAGCGGGGCGGCCGACGGGTGGGAGTGGCGGCCGACGGCGGCGGCGAGGGCGGTGTAGGCGGTGAGGGCCACCCAGGTGGGGCGGAGTTCGCCGAGGACGGCGAGGACGGGGAGCAGCGCGGCGGAGGCGGTGAGGGCGACGGCGAGCGCCGCCGGAGGGCTGAGGCGGGCGGTCACGCCGTCACCGTCAGGCGGGTAGCGGGGTGGCGCCGCAGGGCCTCCAGTTCGCGCTGGAGCGGCGGTTTGGGGACGGCGAGGACCGGGCAGGTGGCGTGCCTCGTGCAGTAGGCGGTGATCGACGGGTGCAGGACGCGGGCGAGGGCGCCCCGCCCGCCCGCGCCGAGCACGAGCAGGTCGTCCGGCCGGTCGGCGCAGCGGACCAGGGCCTGCCCGGTCTCGCCGCGGACGGCGACGGCCCGCAGCCGGACGCCCGTCCCGGCGCCGGCGAAGGCCTGGTCGAGGGCGTCGTGCAGCCGGGTGGCGGCGGCGTCGCGGCAGGCGGTCAGCAGCGGCGGGCAGGGTGAGCGGCGGTAGCCGAACTCGCCGCCGACCGGGGTCCAGCAGTGCACGGCGAGGACCTCGGCGTCGAGGCGGCGGGCCTCGGCGACGGCGCGGTGCAGGGCGGCGAGGCTGCCGAGCGAGCCGCTGACGCCGACGACGACGCGGCCTCGGCCGTCGTCCTCGGGGCAACGGGGTGTGCCGGGGAGGTCTGTCGGCTCGTCCGCCATGGTGCTGTCCGTCCTCACGGGTGGTGGCTGGTGTCGTCGGGTCCAGCCAAGCCGTGGCGGAGGGGGGCGGGCGGTTCGTTGACGGAGCTCTGACGCGCACGGGCCCGGTCCGTACGGGTTCCTGACGCGCGGTGGACCCCGGTCAGGCGGTGCCCGGCCCGGTGCCCGGCCCGCCGGCCGGCCCGTCGGCCTCCCAGAGGTCGGCGAACATCCGGTCCAGGTGCTCCTCGCCGATCGGCGGGACGGGCAGCGGGTGGGTGGCGCGGGTGCGGAAGCCGTCGAGCAGCAGGGCGAGGTAGCGGCGCCACAGGTCGGGGCGCAGGTCGGCGGCGGCGGGCAGGGCGCGGCAGAGCGGGCCGAGCATGAACAGCAGGTCCATGGTGACGACGTCGGTGCGCATGGTGCCCTGCTCCTGCGCGCGGGCGACCAGCGCGCCGACCGTCACGGCGTTGCGGCGGCTGATCTCGATCATCCCGGGGACGGCCGGGATGGCCTGGGTGACCAGGTCGTTGATGCCGCGGTCGGCGGCGACCAGTTCGAAGATCCGCGCGAAGTAGCGTTCGACGGCGCTCCAGGCGTCCTCGGTGGCGAGCGCCTCGGCCCCGGCCTCGTCGAGCAGGTGGGCGGCGTCCGCGAAGACCTCGCCGATCAGTGCCTCGCGGGTCGGGAAGTGCCGGTAGAGCGTGGCGTTGCCGACGCCCGCCTCCTTGGCGATCTGGTCGAGCGGCACGTCCAGCCCGTGCGCGGCGAAGAGGTCACGGGCGGTGGCGAGCAGCAGGTCGCGGTTGCGCTGCGCGTCGCGCCGCAACCGCGCCGGGGGGTTCGCCCCGGTGGGGCCGCCGCCGGTGCCGTTCGTCCTGCTCGCTGCCATGCCCCGACCCTAGCAACCTGGGCGTTCGCCGCCGGACGGGCTCGTCGGTGCTCCACCGGCCCGGTCCGGTCCGGGCGTGCCCGGCGGGACGGTGGCCGGGGGGCCACCGGTGGAAGAACAGGTGGCGGCGGGGTCCGGACGAGGCTGTGGTGACCTGCGAGGACGCCGGGGATCCCAGGTTGCTGGGGGTTTCACGGCCGGGTGGACGCGCCCGAGGATGCCGGTGCACCCCTCCGCCCGTCCCCTGACCGGGAGTTCGCCTCATGCTCCGCCTCGCCGCCCGGGCCGCCTCGGCCCTCGCCCTCGCCTCCGCGCTGGCGCTCACGCTCACCACCCCCGCCCTCGCCGACCCGCCCCAGCCCGCCGCCACCGACATCGTGGGCGTCGGCGCGGGCGCCACCGAGAGCCTGTTCAACCGGTTCTCCACCGAGTACAACGCGTCCCTCGCCGCCGCCGGGGACACCACCTCGCCCCGCCTCTACAGCTGGGACTCCACCGGCACCTCCACGATCACCACCAAGACCGGCGCGACCCCGATCGGCCGCCCGGACGGTTCCAGCAGCGGAATCGTCGCGTTGAACATCACCACCAGGAGCACCGTCGACTTCGCCCGCTCCACCCGCGGCCCGAGGTTCTCCGACATCCCCACCCACCTGTTCGTCGCCATGGCCAGGGACGCGGTCTCCTGGGCGGCCCCGGCCGGCGGGAACGCCCCGGCGAGTCTCACCCCCTACGAACTGCGGCTCATCTACGGCTGCTCCATCACCAACTGGCGGCAGATCGACCCGGCCCTGCCCGACGCCACCATCGTCCCCGTGCTCGCCACCCCGTGGGGAGCGCTCTCGGACACCTCCGACTTCTTCCTGCGCGCGGCCGCCGAGGGCGCGCCCTTCGACTACGGTCCCTGCGTCCGCCGGGTGTTCCAGGAGAACCAGGGCGCGGACGCGCTCCTGCACGACCCCAACGCGATCGTCCCCTACTCCGTCGGCCACTACATCGGCCAGGCCTACGGGGGCCACACCCGCCCCGGCGACGAACCGGGCGCACTCACCGTGCGCGGCATCAGCGGGATCGCACCGGTGGACCCGTCCGGTCCGAACATCCGCCCCGTCTTCGCGTCCGGCGCGTTCGGTCGCATCCTCTACAACGTGGTCCGCGACGCCGAGTGGAACGCCACCGACGCACGCGGTGCGGCCCTGCGCGGCATCTTCGGCTCGACCGGCTGGATCTGCCGGTCCAACGGCGGCGTGCCCCTCACCCGCAGCTACGGCTTCCTGCCGCTGAGCTCCTTCGCCTGCGGCTCGATCGTGCACAACTGAACCGCCCTCCGCCCACCGCACCGAACGGGAGTCCACGCCATGCGCCGCCTCGCCGCCCGGGCCGCCTCGGCCCTCGCCCTCGCCTCCGCGCTCGCTCTCACCACCACCCCCGCCCTCGCCGACCCGCCCCAGCCCGCCGCCACCGACATCGTCGGTGTGGGGGCGCCGGTCACGGAACAGCTGTTCAACCGGTTCTCCACCGAGTACAACGCCTCGCTCGCCGCCGCCGGGGACACCACCTCGCCCCGCCTCTACAGCTGGGACTCCACCGGCACCTCCACGATCACCACCAAGACCGGGGCGACCCCGATCACCCGCCCGAACGGCACCAACAGCGGGATCACGACGCTGAACAACTTCTCCGCCGCGACCGTCGACTTCGCCCGCAGCAACCGCGCCCCGCAGACCGAGGACCCGACCACCACCCTGTTCGTCGCGATGGCGATCGACGCGGTGAGCTGGGCCGCTCCGACGGGCGGCAACGCCCCCACCAGTCTCAGCCGCGTCCAGCTGAACGACATCTACGGCTGCTCCGTCACCAACTGGCGGCAGATCGACCCGGCGCTGCCGGACGCGACCATCCTGCCGGTCCTGCCGGCGCCCGGCTCGGACCTGCGGCGGACCTTCCTGCAGGTGCTGGGCCGCTGGGGCCGGCCCGACGCGGCCGGACCGTGCGTGACGAACGTGCAATCGGAGAACCAGGGCACGGACACGATCCTGCACAACCCCAACGCCCTCGTCCCCTACTCCGTCGGCCACTACATCGGCCAGGCCTACGGCGGCCACACCCGCCCGGGCGACGAACCCGGCACGCTGGTCCCCCGCGCGATCGACGGCGTGCGACCGGTGGACGCGGCCAGCCACACCATCGATCCGTCCTTCGCCGCGACGGATTTCTCCTACGTGCTCTTCAACGCGGTGCGCAAGGCCGACTGGACGGCCGCGGACGCCCACGGCCGGGCACTGCGCGGCATCTTCGGCTACAACGGGTGGATCTGCCGAAGCGACAGCGGTCAGCTCCTCATCCGCGACTACGGGTTCCTGCCGCTGAACTCCTTCGCCTGTGGCAGCACGATGCACTCCTGAAGCCGCCCGCCGCCGGCCCTGGACGCCTGTCGCGCCCGGGGCCGGCGGTGGTCCGGCCGGTCAGCGGCGGGCGCCCGGGCGCAGCCAGACGGTCCAGGTGAGGGCGGCGCAGCAGACGTAGGCGGCGAGGAAGACCAGGTAGGCGGTGTCGCCGTTGCCACCGGCGGCGAAGGACTCGCGGAAGGCCAGGTTGACCAGGACGCCGCCGAAGGCGCCGATGGTGCCGGCCAGGCCGATCAGGGCCGAGGTGCGGCGGCGGGCGGCGGCCGCGGCGGCGGCCGGGTCGGTGCCTGCGGCGACGGCGGCGCGGGCGCGGGCCTCGTAGTGGGCGGGGATCATCTTGTACGTCGAGCCGTTGCCGAGGCCGCTGAGGACGAACAGGGCGATGAAGCCGGCCAGGAAGAGCGGCAGCGAGCCGGCCCGGGAGGCGACCAGGACGGTGGCGGCGCCGGCGCCCATCGCGGCGAACGCGGCCAGGGTGACCCGGGGGCCGCCGAAGCGGTCGGCGAGCCGGCCGCCGACGGGGCGCAGCAGGGAGCCGAGCAGCGGGCCGAGGAAGGTGAGCGCGGCGGCCTTGACGGGGGTGTCGAAGCGGTCGTGGAACTGCGTCTGGAGGACCTGCCCGAAGGCGAAGCCGAAGCCGATGAACGAGCCGAAGGTGCCGATGTAGAGGGCGGAGACGGCCCAGCCGTACCGGTCGCGGGCGACTTCGCGCAGCGAGCCGGCGGCGACGGACCCCCGGGCGGCGGGCGGCAGGTCGTCCATCCGGCGCCGGGCGAGGGCGGCGGCGGCGAGCACGAGCGGCGGGTAGAGCAGCGGCAGCAGCCGGGGGTGCTCGGCGCCGGCGGTGGCGAGCACGAGCAGGCCGAGGAGTTGCACGCCGGGGACGCCGAGGTTGCCGCCGCCCGCGTTGACGCCGAGCGCCCAGCCCTTGAGGCGGTGCGGGTAGAAGGCGTTGATGTTGGCCATCGAGGAGGCGAAGCCGCCACCGCCGACGCCGGCGGCGCAGGCGACCGCGAGCAGGGTCCCGTAGGAGACGCCGGGGGTCAGGACGAGGGCGGCGAGCGCGGTCGGGACCAGCAGGAGCAGCACGCTGACGACCGTCCAGGTGCGCCCGCCGAAGCGGGTGAGGGCGAAGGCGTACGGGAGGCGGAGCAGGGCGCCGAGGGCGGTGGGCAGGGCGGTGAGGGTGAACTTCCCGGCCGGGTCGACGTGGTAGCCGGGGCCGAGGAACAGCACCAGGACGGACCACAGGCTCCACACCGAGAAGCCGAGGTGCTCGCAGACCACGGACATGGTGAGGTTGCGGCGCGCGGTCCGGGCGCCGGTGCGCTCCCAGAAGGCGCGGTCCTCCGGGTCCCAGTGGTCGGCCCCGGTGGGCGCCGGACCGGTGACGGTGGTCATGCGGGTTCCTCCGACGGGGCGGGCGCGGTGGTGCGCACCGGCCAGAGGCGGAGCACGGCGGGGCTGCCGTCGGGGGCGGTGTCCTCGTCCAGGCAGCGGCCGTCGGTGAGGTCGAAGACCTGCTTGTACATCGGTGAGGCGAGTGTCGGCCGGTCGCCGCGGCTGCCGAGCAGGCCGCGGGAGAGCACGTACGCGCCGCTGAACGGGTCGCGGTTGTCGACGGCGTGCAGGGCGCCGGAGCGGTCGCGGAAGAGGGCGACCTGGTGGTCGGCCAGCAGGACGGCGACGCCGCGGCCGGGCTGCAGGTCGGCGAGGGCGCAGACGGGCTGCCAGTGGGTTCCGTCGTGGATCTCCACGGTCACGGGGCGAGCACCTCCAGTCGGGGGCCGGCCACCAGGACGGGGGCGGCGTCGGGGGCGGTTGCGGTCAGGACGTGGCCGTCCTCGTCGGGGCGGGCCGGGCGGATCTGGCCGCGTTCGGGGACGAAGGTGACGGCCGGGTCGGGGGTGCCGGGGGCGTTGACGAAGGAGGCGAAGCGGCGCAGCCGCTCCGGGTCGGCCAGGGTGGCGGCCCATTCGTCCTGGTAGGAGCCGATGTGACGGGCCATCAGGGCGTCGAGTTCGGCGCCGATGCCGAGGGCGTCGTCGAGGACGACGGCGCGCAGGTGGGCGAGGCCGCCGTCGAGCCGCTCCAGCCAGACCGAGGTGCGTTCCAGCCGGTCGGCGGTGCGGATGTAGAACATCAGGTAGCGGTCGATGGTGCGGATCAGCGTCCCGCGGTCCAGGTCGGCGGCGAGCAGGTCGGCATGACGGGGCGTCATGCCGCCGTTCCCGGCGACGTAGAGGTTCCAGCCGGCCGAGGTGGCGATGACCCCGAAGTCCTTGCTCCGCGCCTCGGCGCACTCGCGGGCGCAGCCGGACACCGCCGACTTGATCTTGTGCGGGGAGCGCAACCCCCGGTAGCGCAGCTCCAGTTCGATGGCGAGGGCGACGGAGTCCTGCATGCCGTAGCGGCACCAGGTCTCGCCGACGCAGGACTTCACGGTGCGCAGCGCCTTGCCGTAGGCGTGCCCGGACTCGAAGCCCGCTTCGACCAGCCGTCCCCAGATGGCGGGGAGCTGGTCGACGCTGGCGCCGAAGAGGTCGATCCGCTGACCGCCGGTGATCTTGGTGTAGAGGCCGAAGTCGCGGGCCACCTCGCCGATCACGATCAGGCCCTCGGGGGTGATCTCGCCGCCGGGCACCCGGGGCACCACCGAGTAGGAGCCGTTGCGCTGGAGGTTGGCCAGGAAGTGGTCGTTGGAGTCCTGCAGGGCGGCCTGTTCGCCGTCCAGGATGTGGCCGTTGGAGAGGCTGGCCAGGATGGAGGCGACGGTCGGCTTGCAGATGTCGCAGCCCTCGCCGGTGCCGTGCCGGTCGACCAGTTCGGAGAAGGTGGTGATGCCGGTGGCCCGGACGATCTCGTACAGCTCGGCGCGGGTCCGGGCGAAGTGCTCGCACAGCCCGGTCCGCACCTCGGCGCCGGTGGCGGCGAGTTCCTCGGTGACGACGGTGGTGAGCTGCTTGAGGCAGCTGCCGCAGCCGGTGCCGGCCCGGGTGCACTTCTTGACCGCGGTGACGCCGTCGCAGCCCTGGTCGCGGACGGCGGCGCGCACGGCGCCCTGGGTCACGTTGTGGCAGGAGCAGAGCACCGCGTCGTCGGGCAGGGCGATCGGCCCGGCGGCGGCGAACCCGGCGGGCAGCACCAGCTGTTCGGGTGGGACGGTGAGCGGGCGGCCGGCCTTCGCCAGCGGGCGCAGGGTGCCGTAGGCGTCGGTGTCGCCGACCAGGACACCGCCGAGCAGGGCGCCGTCGGAGCCGATCACCAGCTTGCGGTAGACGCCGAGCCGGCTGTCGCTGTAGAGCACGTCGAGCGCGCCCTCGGCGCTGCCGTGCGGGTCGCCGAAGCTGGCGACGTCGACGCCGAGCAGCTTGAGCTCGGTGGAGGTGTCGGCGCCGGTGAAGCCGGGGCCGGGGCGGCCGGCGAGTTCGCGGGCGGCGGTCTCGGCCATCTGGTAGCCGGGGGCGACCAGTCCGTAGACCCGGCCGTCGGCGGCCAGGGCGCACTCGCCGACCGCGAGCACGGCGGGGTCCTCGGTGCGGCAGCGCTCGTCGACGACGATGCCGCCGCGCGGTCCGACCGGTAGGCCGCAGTCGCGGGCGAGTTGGTCACGGGGGCGGACTCCGGCCGAGAACACCACCAGGTCGGCGGGGAGTTCACGGCCGTCGGAGAGGGCGAGGCCGCGCACCGCGCCGTCCGCTCCGGTGGCGATGCCGCTCGCGGCGGCGTCGGTGTGGACCCTGACGCCGAGGTCCTCGATCTTGCGCCGGAGCATGGCGCCACCGCCCTCGTCGACCTGGACGGCCATCAGCCGGGGCGCGAACTCGACCACATGGGTGGCCAGGCCCATCGCCCGCAGCGCGCCGGCCGCCTCCAGGCCGAGCAGGCCGCCGCCGACCACCACGCCGGTGCCGCCGCCGTCGGCCAGCGCGTGCGCGGCGTCGGCCCGGATCGCGTCGAGGTCCTCGACGGTGCGGTAGACGTGGCAGCCGGCGGCGTCCCGGCCCGGGACGGGCGGCACGAACGGGATCGAGCCGGTGGCCAGGACCAGGGCGTCGTAGCCCAGTTCGGTGCCGGAGCGGGTGGTGACGGTGCGGGCGGCGCGGTCGACGGCCGTGACCGGGTCGCCGAGGCGCAGCTCGATGCCGTGCTCGGCGAGGAAGCCGGGCGGGCAGAGCGCGAGGTCCTCGGGGGTGCGGCCGTCGAACAGGGAGCTGAGGTGGACGCGGTCGTAGGCGGGGCGCGGCTCCTCGGCGAGCACGGTGACCCGCCAGTGGCCGGTGCCGGGCTGCTCGGTCCAGGCCTCCAGGAAGCGCTGGCCGACCATGCCGTGGCCGACCAGGACGAGGGCCGGCGGCCGCTCGGGCGTGTGCGACGACGTCATGCGTGACTCCTCGGGTGGGTGGGGAGGTCGGGGCGGCGGCCGTCAGGCCGCGGTGGCGGCGGGGAGGGCCGCCGTCAGCAGGTGGAGGGGGTGGCCGGTGAGCGGGTCGTCCCGCTCCCAGGCGTCGGTGAGCACGTCCAGACCGGTCAGGTCGCCCAGCAGGATCGCGCCGACCAGCCGGTCCCCGCGCAGCACCAGCTTCTTGTAGCTGCCGCGGGTGGCGTCGGTGAGCCGCAGCACGTCCAGGCCCTCGCCGAGGGTCTCGTCGACAGCGCCGAACGCCGCGTACTCCAGGCCGCCGGTGGAGAGCCGGGACGACGGGCGGGAGCCGGTGTAGCGGGCCCGCGGGGCCGCGCCGGACAGTCGCCGGGCGAGGACGTCGGCCTGGTCCCAGGCGGGGGCGGCCAGGCCGTGCACGGTGCCGCGGTGCTCGGCGCAGTCGCCGATCGCGTGCACGTGCGGGGCCCCGGCGGCGAGCCGGTCGTCGACCAGGACACCGGTGGCGACCGGCAGTCCGGCGGCCTTCGCGAGCGTGGTGCTCGGGCGGGTGCCGCAGGCGAGCACCACCAGGTCGCAGTCGAGCAGCGGGCCGCCGGCCGGCCGTACCCCGATGACCCGGCCGGACTCCGTCGCCAGCGCCGGGGCGGGGCTGCCGCAGTGCACCTCGACGCCGAGTGCGGCCAGCCGCTCGCGCAGCATCTCTCCTGCCCGGGCGTCGAGTTGGCGGCTGACCAGCTGCGCCGACCGGTGCACGACCGCGGTCCGCACGCCGAGCACGGCCAGCGCGCGGGCGGTGCTGACGCCGAGGACGCCGCCGCCGACCACCACGGCCCGGCGGGCGGTGCGGGCCTGCTCGGCGAGCCGGGCGCAGTCGTCCAGCGAGCGCAGGGTGTGCACGCCCCCGGTGAGGTCGCCGCCGTCCCCGGACCGGTACAGGCCGGGGATCGCCGGCAGCACCGGCTCGGCGCCGGTCGCCAGGACGAGCTCGTCCCAGGCCTCCACCGTCCCGTCGGCCAGGACGAGTTTGCGGGCCGCCGGATCGACGGCCACCGCCTCGCAGCCGGTGCGCAGCCGGGCGGAGCCGAGCGGCAGGGCGATCGCCCCGGCGGCGTACCGGCCGATGAGCACGTCGGCGAGCAGCACCCGGTTGTAGGGGGCGTGTGCCTCGGCGGCGTAGACGGTGACGGTGCCGGGACCGCCCAGCGCGGTGTACCGCTCGACGAACCGGGCGGCCGCCATACCGCCGCCGACCACCGCGATCCGGCGGTCCGCTCCCGCGCCGGCCATCAGCCCGCCGCCCGCTCGTCGGCGGTGTGGCCGGGGGCGGCGGCCCGTTCGGCCCGCTCCGCCCGATGGGCGCGCTCAGCCAGGTCGGCCGGCTCCCCCGCCACGGCCCGCTCGACCCGTACCGCGCAGGTCTTGAACTCCGGCATCCGGGAGACCGGGTCCAGCGCCGGATTGGTGAGGCTATTGGCCCGCCCGGCACCGGGCCAGTGGAACGGCATGAAGACCGTGTCCGGCCGGATCGCCGCGCTCACCCTGGCCGGTGCCACCGCCCGGCCGCGGCGGCTCACCACGGCGACCGGGTCGCCGTCGGCGACGCCGAGCCGCTCGGCCAGCCGGGGGTGCAGTTCGACGAACGGCCCGGGAGCCGCCGCGTTCAGCTCGGCCACCCGGCGGGTCTGCGCACCGCTCTGGTACTGGGCGAGCACCCGGCCGGTGGTCAGGTACAGCGGGTACTCCCGGTCCGGCTCCTCGCCCGCCGGCCGGTGGGTCACCGCGGCGAAGCGGGCGCGGCCGTCCGGGGTGGCGAAGCGGTCCAGGAACAGCCGCGGCGTGCCCGGGTGGGCCGGGTCCGGGCAGGGCCAGAACACCCCGTCCTCGGCCGCGATCCGCCGGTAGCTGATGCCGGAGTAGTCGGCCGCGCCGCCCGCCGAGGCCCGTCGCAGCTCGTCGAAGACCTGCTCGGCGTCGGCCGGGAAGCCGCGCTCCACGCCCAGCCGGCGGGCGAGTTCGCCCAGCAGCCACAGCTCGCCGCGCACGCCCTCCGGCGGGTCGACGGCGCGCCGGCGCAGGATCACCCGGCCCTCCAGGTTGGTGGTGGTGCCGTCCTCCTCGGCCCACTGCGTGACCGGCAGCACGACGTCGGCCAGCCGGGCCGTCTCGGAGAGCACCAGATCGGCGACGACCAGCAGGTCCAGGGTGCGCAGCCGGGCGGTGACATGGGCGGCGTTCGGCGCGGAGACCACCGGGTTGGAGCCCATCACCAGCAGCGCGCGGGCGCCGTCCGGACCGCCGAGGCCGTCCAGCAGCTCGTAGGCGGAGCGGCCGGCCCGGGGCAGCGCGTCCGGGTCCACGCCCCAGACGGCGGCGACGTGCGCGCGGGCGGCCGGGTCCTCGATCGAGCGGTAGCCGGGCAGTTGGTCGGCCTTCTGGCCGTGCTCCCGGCCGCCCTGGCCGTTGCCCTGCCCGGTCAGGCAGCCGTAACCCGCGTACGGGCGGCCCGCGTTGCCGGTGGCGAGGCAGAGGTCGATCCAGGCGCCGACGGTGTCGGTGCCCTTGCTCTGCTGCTCCGGGCCGCGCGCGGTGAGCACCATGCCGGTCGCGGCGTGGCCGAACAGCTCGGCGGCACGCCGGAGCTGGGAGACCTGGATGCCGGTGATCCGCTCCACCCGGTCCGGCCAGTGCGCCATCGCGGCAGCCCGGGCGCGCTCGTAGCCGGTGGTCCGGGCCGCGACGAACGCCTCGTCCACCAGGCCGTCGGCGATCACCAGGTGGAGCAGGCCCAGGGCGAGCGCGAGATCGGTGCCGGGGCGCGGCTGGAGGTGCAGGTCGGCCTGCTCGGCGGTCCGCGTGCGGCGCGGGTCGACGACGATCAACGTACCGCCGTTCTCCCGCAGTTCGCGGAAGTAGCGGAGCGCGGGCGGCATCGTGTCGGCCGGGTTGGCGCCGACCAGGATCAGACAGCCGGTGTGCGGGACGTCCGCCAGCGGGAACGGCAGCCCGCGGTCCAGGCCGAACGCCCGGCGGTGCGCGGCGGCGGCCGAGGACATGCAGAACCGGCCGTTGTAGTCGATGTTCGCGGTGCCGAGCACCACCCGGGCGAACTTGCCGAGCTGGTAGGCCTTCTCGTTGGTGAGCCCGCCGCCGCCGAACACCCCGACCGCGTCCGCGCCGTGCCGCTCGCGCGCCGTCCGCACCCCGGCGGCCACCCGGTCCAGCGCCTCGTCCCAGCCGGCCGCGCGCAGCGGGCCGCCCGGGCGGTCGCGCACCAGCGGCCCGGTCAGCCGCACGCCCCTGGCTAGCAGCGCGGGCGCCGAGCGGCCCTTGCCGCAGAGCGCGCCCCGGTTCACCGGGAAGTCCGGGCGCTCCGTCACCTCGACCGGCACCGCGCCGGGGCCGGAGGCCTCCGTCGGGCGCAGCCGCATGCCGCACTGGAGGGCGCAGTACGGGCAGTGGGTGGCGGTCTCCGCACCGGGGCCGCTCATCGGGGCGGCGCCGCTGGTCGGGCCGGGGCCGCTCGCTGGGCCGGGGCCGCCGGTCGGGCCGGGTTCACTCGTTGGTACGGGACCACTCATCGGGACGGGCCCACCGGTTGGGGCGGGGTCGCACGTAGGAGCGGGGTCGCTCGCTGGGACGGGGTCGGTCGCTGGGACGATGGGGCGCATGGCCAGAATCTCACTCCGGCCCGTTACGGCGCCGGGTCCGCCGTGTTGCGCGCACGGTACGGTTCGCTCACACGCTCCGTCACGCTGTGTGCGACACACCGCCCTTGACCTGGATGACGGTTCGATGACTCGCACTTGACCGGCAGGCAATCCCCCCGTAACGAACCCGTCGCATGCTGCCGACATGCCCACACCAACCACCACCGGGCCGGGTCCCACCCCGCAGCCCGGTCCACTCACCGGCTTCACCATCGGGGTGACCGCCGTCCGCCGCCGCGACGAGCTGACCGCTCTGCTCGCCCGGTACGGCGCCCAGGTCGTCGAGGCACCCGCACTGCGGATCATGCCGCTCGCCGACGACCTCGCCCTGCGCGAGGCCACCGGGGCCTGCCTGGCCGCCCCGCTCGACTACGTCGTCGCCACCACCGGCGTCGGCTGGCGCGGCTGGATGAGCGCCGCCGACGGCTGGGGCCTGGGCGCGGCCCTCGCCGAGACGTGCCGACGGGCCGTCGTCCTGTCCCGGGGCCCCAAGGCCACCGGCGCCGTCCGGGCCAGCGGCCTCGGCGAGGGCTTCTCCCCCGACTCCGAGGCCACCGACGAGCTGCTGACCTGGCTGCTCGCCCGCCCGCTGGCCGGCCGGCGGATCGCCGTCCAGGAGCACGGGGTGCCACTGGCCGGCTTCGCGGCGGCGCTGCGCCGACGCGGCGCCGAGGTGATCTCCGTCCCGGTCTACCGCTGGGGCCCTCCGGACGACCCGGCTCCGGTACGGCGGCTGGTCGAGCAGACCGTCCGCCGCCAGGTGCACGCCCTCGCCTTCACCAGCGCGCCCGCCGTGACCGCCTTCGTCGCGATCGCCGAGGCCGACAGGCAGCGCGAACCGCTGCTCGACGCACTGCGCTCCGACGTCCTGGTGGTCTGCGTCGGCGCCCTCTGCGCACGGCCGTTCACCGAGCTCGGCGTGGCGGCGGCGCTCCCCGAGCGCGGACGGCTCGGCTCCATGGTGCGCCTGCTCGCGCAGACCCTGCCGGGCCGGGGGCGTCGTGAACTCGTCCTGGGGGACGCCACGTTGACCCTCCAGGGCAATGCCGTCCTGGCCGACGGCGAGAGCCGCTGGCTCAGCCCGCGCGGCGCCGCCGTCCTGCGCGCCCTCGCCGAACGCCCCGGCCGGGTGCTCAGCCGCGCCGACCTGCTGCGCACCGCCTGGCCGGACGCGGGCGCCGACGAGCACGCCGTCGAGGCGGCGGTCGGCCGGCTGCGGGTGGCCCTCGGGCCGTACGGGACGCTGATCCACACCGTGCCCAAGCGCGGCTACCGCCTGGCGGCGGCCTGATGGACGACCACCGACCGGTCCTGCTCGCCGTCGCGCACGGCAGCCGCCTCGCCGCCGGGGTCGCGGCGAACCACGCGCTGCTGCAGCGGGTCCGCGCACTGCGCCCCCGCCTCGACGTCCGCTGCTGCTTCCTCGACCTCGCCCGCCCCGGCCTCCCCGAGGCGCTCGCCGCGCTGAACGGCCGGGCCGCCGTGCTCGTCCCGCTGCTGCTCGGCGGTGGCTACCACCTGCGCGTCGACCTGCCGCGCGCGCTCGCCGCCGCCGGCCTCGCCCACCTCCCGCTCGCCCGCGCGCTCGGCCCGCACCCGCTGCTCGCCGCCGCGCTCGCCGACCGGCTCACCGCCGCCGGCCGGCCGCCGGGCGCGGGCCCGGTGGTCCTCGCCGCCGCGGGCTCCTCCGACCCGGCCGCCAACGCCGACACCGCGCGCGCCGCCGCCCTGCTCGCCGACCGCCTCGGCGACGGCCGGCCGGTCGTCCCCGCCTACCTGTCCGCCGCCCGCCCCACCCCCCGGCAGGCGGTCGCCGCCCTGCACGCGGCCGGACAGCGCCGGGTCGCCGTCGCCCCCTACCTGCTGGCGCCCGGCTTCTTCGCCGACCGCGCCGGCGGCGCCGGCGCCCGCTGGACGGGCGCCCCGCTCGGCACCCACGACGCCCTCGCCCGCCTGGTCGCCCTCCGCTACGACGAGGCCCGCGCCGGCGCCCCGGCCCCCGACGGCGGCATACGAAGAGCCCTGCTGACGTAGCGGCGCGGCGGCACGACGGTCCGGCCGTGCGCCCTGCCACCGCGCCGAGCCGGGCCTCGACCTGTCGGCCCCGAGGCTGTCGGCCTCCTCACACCCGTCGCCCAATCCGCCTCCGCGCCCCACCGTCCGCCTAGGGTGATCTTCCTCGGCGCGGACCCGGATCGGGCGATGGGGTGGAGCAGATGAGCGTTTCCCTGACGGCACACCAGCTGATCGGGCTGCTGGTCGACCCCGGCGGCTACCGGAGCTGGGACGAACCGGGCACCGGCGAGCCTGTCGATCCCGGCTACCGGGCGAGCCTGGCCCGCGC
Source organism: Kitasatospora sp. NPDC004723 (assembly GCF_040609255.1). Taxonomy (NCBI): domain Bacteria; kingdom Bacillati; phylum Actinomycetota; class Actinomycetes; order Kitasatosporales; family Streptomycetaceae; genus Kitasatospora; species Kitasatospora sp. NPDC004723. Next base: position 20,969 of record NZ_JBEXJT010000025.1, read on the forward strand.
GCGGGAACGCACCGGCGTGGACGAGGCGGTGCTCACCGGTCTCGGCCGGATCGGCGGGGAGCCGGTGGCCCTGGTCGCCTCCGAGTTCGGCTTCCTCGGCGGGTCCATCGGCGTGGCCACCGCCGAACGGATCACCCGCGCCGTGGAGCGGGCCACCGCCGATCGCCTCCCGCTGGTCGCCCTCCCGGTCTCCGGCGGCACCCGGATGCAGGAGGGGTCCGCCGCCTTCCTCTGCATGCTGCGGATCACCGCCGCCGTGCAGGCCCACCGGGCGGCGGGCCTGCCGTACGTCACCTACCTGCGCAATCCCACCATGGGCGGGGTGTTCGCCTCCTGGGGCACCCTCGGCCAGCTGGTCCTCGCCGAACCGGGCGCGCGGCTCGGCTTCCTCGGCCCGCGGGTGTACGAGGAGCTGCGGGGCGTCTCCCTGCCTCCCGAGGTCCAGCGCGCCGAGACGCTCGCCGAACGCGGTCTGGTCGACGCGGTGGTGGCGCCCGAGGAACTGCGCGAGGTGCTGCGCCGCTCGCTGGCGGTACTGACCCGCCGGGCGCTGCCCGCCCCTTCCGCCGTCGCTCCCCTCACGGAGCCCGCCGAGCGCCCCGACGCCTGGCAGGCCGTCCTCCGCACCCGCCGCCCCGACCGCCCGGGCACCCGCGAACTGCTGCGCCGCACCACCGAGGAGCTGGTGCTGCTCGACTCCCCCGGCGGCCGGGACGGCGCCCTCGTCCGCGCGCTCGCCGTACTGGGCGGGCAGCCCGCCGTGGTCGTCGGCCAGGAACGCCGGGCCGGCACCCGGGAACGTCCCTTCACCGCCGCCGACCTGCGCGCCGTACGCCGCACCGCCCGCCTCGCCGAGCAGCTCGGCCTGCCCCTCATCACGGTGGTCGACACGGCGGGCGCCGAGCTCTCCGCCCAGGCCGAACTGGACGGCGTGGCCGTCGAGATCGCCCACTGCCTGACCACCCTGCTCTCGCTGCGCACACCCGTGCTCGCCGTCCTGCTCGGCCAGGGCTCCGGTGGCGGCGCGCTGGCCCTGCTCCCCGCCGACCACGTCCTCGCCGCCGCCAACGCCTGGCTCGCCCCGCTCCCCCCGGAAGGCGCCTCCGCCATCGTCCACCACGACGGCACCCACGCCCCCGACCTCGCCCGCTCCCAGGGCATCACCGCCCACGACCTCGCCGCCGTCGGCCTGGTGGACACGGTGATCCCCGAACTCCCCGACGCCGCCGACGAGCCCGCCCCCTTCTGCGCCCGCCTCGGCCACGCCATCGCCAGCACCCTCGCCACCCTCACCACCACCCCCGAACCCACCCGCCTCACCGCCCGCACCACCCGCCACCGCCGCCTGGGCGACACCCTCGACCTGCCCTGACACCCCCTCCGGAGTGGGAAGTCGGCCGATCCGACGTCCCACTCCCCCAGCCCGCAGCGCCGGCGCCCCCACCCGGTACCGCTCTCCCGCTCGCGGGCGCCAACCCCTCCACTCCGAGGAGGGCGTCCACGGCCTCACCGAATCGCCACCGCTGCGCGTGCGCCCGGCCGAGGTCGATCAGGAGCCGGGATCTGCGCTCCACCGAGAGCCGACCCGACGGCGGCCCCCGCGAGGCGGACACGCCAAGTTGCTTCGCATCCACACCGCTTCGCTCCGCCAAGCACAGCTTGAACAGAGCGAAGTGACGTGGAGTGACGAGCGGGGGCCCGGCGCGGACGACCGTTGCGGCGGCGGGCCAAATGCCGGATCAACCTCCCAAAACAGACACGTGGATAACTTGTGCGCATATACGACAAATTTCGATGATTCGGTGCTTTACTCCCGTCTCAAGATCAGGCCCCCACGGCCCTGATTCCGGTGCGTACACGGAGGTCTGACGCCGTGCGTGCCGAAGCTTCCGACCTGGAGGGATGTCCGGAGTGAACTGGTCAAAGCGGGAGCCAACATCCGCCGACGGGCGCGGGCGCGTGTCCGCGCCCCGGCCCGGTGCGGGCGGGACAAGCCGGCCGGGGCCGCTCGGCGCGGCGCCACCGCTTCGAGCGCGGATCGCGCTCCGCGGCATATCGCCGCAGACGCCGGGGGGTGCTGAATGACCGCCATGATGCCGGGCTCGGGACGGCACCGGGCACGGCGGCTCCGATCGGGAGCGGTGGTCGGCGCGCTGGCGCTGACGGCGTCGACGCTCGGCCTCGCGGTCACCGCGTTGACTCCGGCGCCCGCGCAGGCGGCCGTGCCGACAATCACGTGCACGACGAACCCGAACATCTTCAACACCGGGTACAACGCGGCGACCGGTGGCGTCCTCGCCGACAACTCCAAAGATGCGAACTGGCAGGTCGCCGGGCCCTTCCCGGCGACGGCCGCGGTCTCCCCACCGCCGGGAGGTGCGGTGTTCGCCGCAGCCAACGTGGGCAGCCTCGCCCCGACCGTCTGGGCCACCAGCCCCTACAACAACGCGCAGTGGATCTCCCAGCAGACCAAGGCGGCTCCGGACCAAGGCCCGACGAACGGTGACTGGTACTACCGCTACCAGTTCGACCTCTCCCCGTCCGTCAGTCCGTCCGCCTTCGCGCTGTCGATGAACTTCCTCGCCGACAATGCCGTGGCCGAGGTGTACGTCAACGGTGTCGCCCAGTCCACCAAGACGACCGGGCTCCCGCAGACCACGCTGACCGCTCCGCCGCCGGCCGGGCAGATGACCGGCATCTACTACTACGCGGGCTTCACGACGGCGAACGCCGCGCAGACGACACTGAAGAACAACTGGCAGACCGGCCTGAACACGATCGACGTGCAGATCAAGTCCGGTGCGAACGCGGAGGGTTTCGACGCGCAGGTCCGGCCGAGCGTCCTGTGCCCGGCCCCCTCGGTGTCACTGAAGAAGACCGCGACGGTCACCCCGGCCGCCGACCAGACGGGCGCGAAGGCCGGTGACACGATCACCTACTCGTTCGCGGTCACCAACACCGGTTCGACACCGCTCGTGTCGGTGGCGGTCAACGACCCGGCCCTCGGTGTCGTGACCTGCCCGAAGCCGCCGGCGTCGGGCCTGGCTCCCGGCGCCTCGATCACCTGCACGTCCACGACGACCCACACCGTGACCCAGGCCGACGTGGACACCGGGTCGGTGACGAACACCGCGACCGCGACCGGCACCAACGACGTCGGCATGGTCAGTCCGCCCGCCACCTCCACCGCCACCGTGCCCACCCAGGCACCGGCACCGGCGCTGTCGGTCAGGAAGTCCGCCGTCACCGGCCAGCCGGACAAGCTGGTCCTCGGTGAGCAGATCGCGTACAGCTTCGTGGTCACCAATACCGGCAACGTCACGCTGAAGGACGTCAAGGTCAACGAGACCGGGTTCACCGGCACCGGTACCCCGCCGGTCGCCACCTGCCCGACCGCCGAGGCCGCCTCGCTGGCGCCCGGTGCTTCGACGACCTGCACCGCCACCTACACGGTGACCCAGGCCGACGTGGACGCCGGCTCGATCAAGAACTCCGCCACCGGCACCGGCAACCCGCCGACCGGACCGCCGCCGGTCTCCCCGCCCAGCGAGGTGACCGTCCCGGCACCGTCCGATCCGGCGCTGACCGTGGTCAAGTCCGCCTCCACCGGCAAGCTGGTCGCCGGTGAGAAGATCACGTACAGCTTCCGGGTCACCAACACCGGCAACGTCACGCTGAAGGACGTCAAGGTCACCGACGGCCCGTTCACCGGCACCGGCACGCTCGACCCGGTCAGCTGCCCGAGCGGTGCCGCTTCGCTCGCTCCGGGCGCCTCCGTGGTCTGCACCGCCGGGTACACCGTGACGCAGGCCGACGTGGACGCGGGCTCGGTGAAGAACAGCGCCACCGCGACCGGCACCCCGCCGACCGGACCGCCTCCGGTGTCGCCGCCCAGTGAGGTGACCATCACCCAGCCCCCGGCCCCCGCGATGACGGTCGTCAAGTCCGCCACCAGCAGCCGGCCCGACAAGCTGGTCCTCGGTGAGCAGATCACCTACAGCTTCGCCGTCAAGAACACCGGCAACGTCACGTTGAAGGACGTGAAGGTCACCGAGGGCGCGTTCACCGGCAGCGGCACGCTGTCGCCGGTCACCTGCCCGAGTGCCGAAGCCGCTTCGCTGGCCCCTGGCGCCACCGTCACCTGCACCGCCACGTACACGGTCACCCAGGCCGACGTGGACGCGGGCTCCATCAAGAACACCGCCACCGGCACCGGCACGCCGCCGACCGGACCGCCGCCGGTCTCCCCGCCCAGCGAGGTGACCGTCCCGGCACCGTCCGACCCGAAGCTCACGGTGGTGAAGTCGGCTTCGACCGGCAAGCTCGTCGCCGGTGAGGCGATCACCTACACGTTCGAGGTGAAGAACACCGGCAACGTCACGCTCAAGGACGTGAAGGTCACCGAGGGCACGTTCACCGGCAGCGGCACCCTGTCGCCGGTCACCTGCCCGGCCACCGAGGCCGCCTCCCTGGCCCCCGGCGCGACGATGATCTGCACCGCCACCTACACCGTCACCCAGGCCGACGTGGATGCCGGCTCGATCAAGAACACCGCCACCGGCACCGGCACCCCGCCGACCGGACCGCCGCCGGTGTCGCCTCCGTCCGAGGTCACCATCACCGAACCCCCGGCCCCCGCCCTCGCGGTGGCCAAGACCTCCTCCACCGAGAAGCTGGTGGCCGGCGAGAAGATCACCTACAGCTTCCGCGTCACCAACACCGGCAACGTCACCCTCAAGGACGTCAAGGTCACCGACGGCCCGTTCACCGGCACCGGCACGCTCGACCCGGTCGTCTGCCCGGCGGAGGCCGCCTCGCTCGCGCCCGGCGCCACCGTCACCTGCACCGCCGGCTACACGGTGACGCAGGCGGACGTGGACGCGGGCTCGGTGAAGAACAGCGCCACCGCGACCGGTACGCCGCCGAGCGGCCCGCCGCCGGTCTCGCCTCCGGGTGAGGTGACCATCACCCAGCCTCCGGCTCCCGCGATGACGGTCGTCAAGTCCGCCACCAGCAGCCGGCCCGACAAGCTGATCGTCGGCGAGACGGTCACCTACAGCTTCGTCGTCAAGAACACGGGCAACGTCACGCTGAAGGACGTCAAGGTCAACGAGACCGCGTTCACCGGCACCGGCACGCTGTCCCCCGTCACCTGCCCCACCGCCCAGGCGGCCTCGCTGGCGCCCGGTGCGGAGATGACCTGCACCGCCACCTACACCGTCACCCAGGCCGACGTCGACGCCGGCTCCATCAAGAACAGCGCCACCACGACCGGCACCCCGCCGACCGGACCGCCGCCCGTCTCGCCTCCGGGTGAGGTGACCGTCCCCGGGCCGTCGGAGCCGGCGCTGACCGTGGCCAAGACCGCGACCAGCAGCCAGCCCGACAAGCTGATCGTCGGCGAGAAGGTCGCTTACAAGTTCGCGGTGAAGAACACCGGCAACGTCACCCTCAAGGACGTCAAGGTCACCGAGGGCGAGTTCACCGGCACGGGCACACCGCCGGCCATCACCTGCCCCGCCACCGAGGCCGCCTCGCTGGCCCCGGGCGCGACGATGACCTGCACCGCCACCTACACCGTCACCCAGGCCGACGTGGACCGGGGCTTCGTCCGGAACACCGCGACCGCGACCGGTACGCCCCCGAGCGGCCCGCCGCCGGTGTCGCCGCCGTCCGAGGTGACCGTCCCGGCACCGAACGAGCCGGCGCTGACCGTGACCAAGACCGCGACCAGCAGCCAGCCCGACAAGCTGATCGTCGGCGAGACGATCAGCTACAAGTTCACGGTGAAGAACACCGGCAACGTCACCCTCACGGACATCACGGTCAACGAGGGCGACTTCACCGGTACCGGCGAGCTGTCGCCGCTCGCCTGCCCGACCGCCGAGGCCGCCTCGCTGGCGCCCGGTGCGGAGATGACCTGCACCGCCACCTACACCGTCACCCAGGCCGACGTCGACGCCGGCTCGATCAGGAACAGCGCCACCGCGACCGGCGTCCCGCCGACCGGACCGCCACCGGTCTCCCCGCCCAGCGAGGTGACCGTCCCGGCGCCGAACGACCCGAAGCTCACGGTCGTCAAGTCGGCCTCCACCGGCAACCTCGTCGCCGGTGAGCAGATCACGTACAGCTTCGCCGTCAAGAACACCGGCAATGTCACGCTGAAGGACGTGAAGGTCACCGAGGCCGGGTTCTCCGGCAGCGGCACGCTGTCCCCCGTCACCTGCCCGAGCGGCGCCGCCTCGCTCGCGCCCGGCGCCACCGTCACCTGCACCGCCACCTACACGGTCACCCAGGCCGACGTGGACGCGGGCTCGGTCACGAACAGCGCCACCGCCACCGGCACCCCGCCGAGCGGCCCGCCGCCGGTCTCGCCGCCGTCCGAGGTCACGGTGACCACCCAGGACCAGCCCGGTCTGTCCGTGGTGAAGTCGGCCTCGACCGGCACGCTGGTCGTGGGTGAGGAGATCGTCTACAAGTTCGAGGTGAAGAACACCGGCAACGTCACGTTGAAGGACGTGAAGGTCACCGAGGGCGCGTTTACCGGCAGCGGCACGCTGTCGCCGGTCACCTGCCCGAACGGGGCCGCCTCCCTCGCGCCGGGCGCGATCGTCACCTGCACCGCCACCTACACGGTCACCCAGGCCGACGTGGACGCGGGCTCGGTGAAGAACAGCGCCACCGGTACCGGCACCCCGCCGCGCGGCGAGCCGCCGGTCTCCCCGCCCACCGGGACGACCATCACGACGACCGACCAGCCCGGCCTGTCCGTCGTCAAGACCGGCCACAGCAGCAAGCCGGACGAGCTGGTGGTCGGTGAGCAGGTCCGGTACGACTTCACGGTCACCAACACCGGCAACGTCACGCTGAAGGACGTCAAGGTCAACGAGACCGCGTTCACCGGCACCGGCACGCTCTCCCCGGTCACCTGCCCGGCCGCCGAGGCCGCCTCCCTGGCCCCCGGCGCGACGATGACCTGCACCGCCACCTACACCGTCACCCAGGCCGACGTCGACGCCGGCTCGATCAAGAACGCCGCCACCGCCACCGGCACCCCGCCGCGCGGCGAGCCGCCGGTCTCCCCGCCGTCCGAGACGATCGTCCCGGCGCCGGAGAAGCCCGCGCTGGCGGTCGTGAAGACCTCCTCCACCGGCACGCTCGTCGCCGGTGAGCGGATCACCTACAAGTTCGCCGTCACCAACACCGGCAACGTGACGCTCAAGGACGTCAAGATCACCGAGGGCCAGTTCACCGGCGGCGGCAAGCTCGACCCGGTGGTCTGCCCGAAGGAGGCCGCTTCGCTGGCGCCGGGTGCGACGGTGCTCTGCACCGCCGGCTACACCGTGACGCAGGCGGACGTGGACGCCGGCTCGGTGAAGAACACCGCGACCGCCACCGGCACCCCGCCCAAGGGTGAGCCCCCGGTGTCGCCGCCGTCCGGGACGACCGTCACGACGACCGACCAGCCCGGCCTGTCCGTGCTCAAGTCCGCCACCAGCGGTAAGGAGGACAAGCTCGTCGCCGGCGAGAAGATCACCTACAGCTTCGCGGTGCGCAACACCGGCAACGTGACGCTCAAGGACATCAAGATCACCGAGGGCGAGTTCACCGGCCACGGCAAGCTCGACCCCCTCACCTGCCCGAAGGAGGCCGCCACCCTCGCCCCCGGCACCACCGTCACCTGCACCGCCGGCTACACGGTGACCCAGGCCGACGTGGACGCCGGCTCGGTGAAGAACACCGCGACGGCGACCGGCACCCCGCCGCGCGGTGAGCCGCCGGTCTCCCCGCCGTCCGAGGTGGAGCTGCCGCAGGCGCCGAAGCCCGCGCTCGCGGTGGTCAAGTCCGCCGAGGCCGAGAAGCCCGGCAAGCTGGTCGCCGGCGAGAAGATCACGTACCGGTTCGCCGTCACCAACACCGGCAACGTCACCGTCAAGGACGTGAAGGTCACCGAGGGCGAGTTCACCGGAACCGGCAAGCTCTCCCCCGTCACCTGCCCGAAGGAGACCGCTTCTCTGGCGCCCGGCGCCACCGTCACCTGCACCGCCGGCTACACGGTCACGCAGGCCGACGTCGACGCCGGCACGATCAGGAACACGGCCACGGGTACCGGCACCCCGCCGCGCGGCGAGCCGCCGGTGTCGCCCCCGTCCGAGGTCACCGTCCCATCCGACGGACACGGCGCGCTCAGCCTCACCAAGAGCGCCGAGGTCACCGACGTCAACGGGAACGGGAGGACCGACACCGGCGACCGCATCGACTGGAAGCTCACCGTCGCCAACCAGGGCACCGCCACCGTCACCGGCATCAAGGTGGACGACCCCACCGCCGGTGCGGTGACCTGCCCCAGGACCAGCCTGGCCCCGGGCGAGACGATGACGTGCACCACCGAGCCGCACACCATCACCGCGCAGGACGCCCAGCGCGGCAGGGTCGTCAACACCGCCACCGCCACCGGCGCCGGCGCCACCTCCTCCGAGGCCACCGCCACGGTGAAGGTCGAACCCGAGCCGGTGGCTCCCGGCACGCCCGGCAAGCCCGCCGCGCCCGGACCGACCGGCATCCTCGCCCGGACCGGCACCGCCGTCCTCGCGGTGGCCGGGATCGCGGGCGCGCTGCTGGTCGTCGGCGGACTCGCCCTCGGCCTCAGCAGGCGCCGCCGCAACCACTGAACCCGTGATCGGCTGACCGGCTCCCGCCGGTCGACCGACCGGATCGCGTGACCTGTGCCCCGTCGGGCGCCACGGAATCCATCCGCGGCACCCGGCGGGGCACCGGTGCGAGAGGTCTCCGCCACGCGAAGTCCCCGCCGGCGCCGCCCCGTTGTGGTGCCGGTCTCAGATCAACCGCGACTCGATGCGGGGGCGCCGGTGGCGCTGGGTGACGAACGGGGGCGCCGGGCGGTGAGTGCGCTCACAAGGAATCCCTCGGCACGACGGGCGGTAGTGCTCGGGCCGATACCCGGGCGGGGGTGAAGGAGCCGCAGGTCAGGGGCGTCGGCGGGGGGCCTTCGAATCGACGGCGCGCGCGACCGCTACGACGGGGCGTCGTAGCGGAGGGGCCTTGGCAGCGGGCAAACCCGTCTGGCAACAATTGGTCTCGTCGCCAGCCGCACCCGGTACCTGTCCCACCGGAGTGCGGCTCTTCACAACGACTGTCCGGCATACGCCCCGCGACCGTTTCGGCCCCTGTCCGGCCACGGTCCGGGCGGGGCGAACGCCGGCCCAACCTGATTGAGGTCTTGTTCTTCATGCCCGCTTTCAAGCTTCGTATGCGTTCCTCTGCCGCCGTTCTCGCCGGTGCCGCCGCCGTGACCGCCCTGGGTGCCGGCCTGGTGCCCGCCGCCGCCTCCGCCGCGACCCCGTCGCCGCAGACCATCGCCGCGCAGATCGTCCCGGCGAACCAGCTCAACTCGTTCAGCCAGATCATCGCCCACGAGTCCAGCTGGAACGTGACCGCGACCAACCCGTCCTCGGGCGCGTACGGCCTGGCGCAGGCGCTGCCGGGTTCGAAGATGGCCTCGCACGGCTCCGACTGGAAGACCAACGCCACCACCCAGATCCGCTGGGCGCTGGACTACATGAACGAGCGCTACGGCAGCCCGAACAACGCCTGGGCGTTCTGGCAGACCCACCACTGGTACTAAGCCGACCAGTAGCGGTACTCGACTTCACCGGACCATCTGTCCCCCCTCACCCCGGGGTCGGACAGGGATCACCGGGGTGACCCACGGCCCGGCCGCGCGCAATCCGCGCGGCCGGGCCTTCGGGCGTTCCCGGGCCGGTCGGGTCCGGGAGGCTCGGACATCCGGGCCGGGAGGCTCGAAAATCGAGGCCGGGAGGCTCGGATATATTCGGGCCGAGACGAAGTCCCGCCACCGTTCGGGCCCCGCCCGGCCCCGCCCGAGGAGCACCCGGTGCCCAAGTCCCCCCGCACCCCGGCGACCGCCACCACCCAGACCGTGGCGCAGGTCAACCAGACCGTGCTGCTGGAGGTGCTGCGCCGGCACGGCTCGCTGTCCCGGCAGCGGCTCGCGGCCGAGAGCGGGTTGTCGACGGCGACCGTGCACCGGCTGGTCGAGGTGCTGCGGGCGGCGGGCCAGGTGGTGGTGGAGGCCGAGCGCGCGCCGTCCAGCGGCGGCCGGCCGCCGCAGCTGATCCGCTACAACGCCGGGGCGCAGACCGTCCTCGCGGTGGCGATGCGTCCGCGCCGGATCGTCGGGATGGTCGCCGACCTGCACGGCAGCGTGCTGCACGAGGCCGAGCACCACTGGGCGGCGGGCCTCGGACCGGAGCGCGGCGGCGAGCCGTCCGCCGAGGACCTCACCGGACCGCTGCTGGCGCTGGTCGACGGGCTGCGGGCATGGGCCGCCCGGCACGCGGGCGCGCCGCGCGCGCTGGTGGTCGGGGTGCCCGGGGTGGTCCGGGACCGCACCGGGCTGGTGGAGTTCGCCCCGGCGCTGGACTGGCCCGGGCTGCGGCTGCGCGCGCTGCTGCACGAGCGGCTCGGTGTCCCGGTGGCGGTCGAGAGCAACGTGGACCTGGTCGCACTGGCCGTGCAGCACGGCGAGGCGGGTGCCGGGGTGAGCGACCTCGCCGCCGTGGTGGTGGGGATCGAGGTCGGCGCCGGGATCGTCCTGGACGGCCGGCTGCACCGGGGCCGGCTGGGGTCGGCGGGGGCCCTGGGGTACCTGATGGGCGACCGCCGGGCGCTGGACCGCCCGCTGGGCCGCACCGGCGACACCCAGGCGCGGATCGGCGACCACGCCGTCGACCGGCGGATCGCCGAGGCCGGGCTGACCGTCTCGGGGACGTCGGCCGAGCGGGTCGCCGAGCTGTTCCGGCTGGCCCGGGAGGGCGTGCCGGCGGCGGTGCGGCTGGTGGACGAGTTCACCGACGACCTGGCCGTGCTGGTGGCCAATCTGACCAGTGTGCTCGGCCCCGAACTCGTCGCACTGGGCGGGCGCCTCCTCTGGGAGAGCGGTGGCGAGATGCTGCCCGCGATCGAGTCCCGGCTGCAGGGGCGGGTGCCGGTGCTGCCGCGGCTGATGATGGTGCACTCGACCACCACCGAGCTGGTGGGCGCCGCCGCCGCGGCCGTCCGGCTGGCCGACGGGGCCACCTTCATCACGCGCTGAGCCGCCCCGGGCTCCCTGCCTCCCGGGCACAGCTCCGCCCGACTATTTCTCAATGTGATAGAAACTCCTCGTGGCCCATCGACCCAAGGAGATCCGGATGTTCGCGGCCGCCTTCGCCATGGACCCGGTCCGCTTCCCCGATGTCTACGGCCCCGAGGCGCGCGCCCGGGTGCTGGCACGGGCGGACGTCGTCGAGGACCGGGCCGAACCGGGCGGGGTCTGGGGCCCCGAGCGGCTCGACGCGGCGCCGGACGCCCTGCGCGAGGTCGAGGTGCTGCTCACCGGGTGGGGCGGCCCCGTGCTCGACGCGGCGGCGCTGCAGCGGATGCCCCGGCTGGCCCTGGTGCTGTACGCGGCCGGGTCGGTGCGGCGGATCGCCACCGAGGAGTTCTGGGCGGCCGGCATCCCGATCGTCACCGCCGCCCACGCCAACGCCGTACCGGTCGCCGAGTTCACCGTCGCGCAGATCGTCTACGCGCTCAAGGACGGCTGGCGGCACGTGCTCGCCGCCCGCGCCGCCCGCGCGCCGGTCCGGTCCGGCCGGGCCCCCGGCGCGTACGGGGCCACCGTCGGCGTGCTGTCGCTCGGGGAGACCGGGCGGCTGGTCTGCGAGCGGCTGCGCGGCTACGACCTGCGGGTGATCGCCCACGACCCGTACGCGGCGCCGCCGCCGGGGGTGCGGGCGGTCGGCCTGGACGAACTCTTCGCCACCGCCGACGTGGTGAGCGTCCACACCCCGCTCGTCCCGGAGACCCGGGGGCTGGTCGGCCGGCGCCTGCTCGCCTCGATGAAGCCCGGCGCCACCCTGGTCAACACCGCGCGCGGCGCCGTCCTCGACGAGCCGGCGCTGCTCGACGTGCTCGCCGAACGGCCCGACCTGTTCGCCGTGCTGGACGTCACCGATCCCGAACCACCACTGCCCGGCTCGCCGTTGTTCACCCTGCCGAACGTCGTGGTCACCCCGCACCTGGCCGGCAGCCAGGGCCTGGAGCGGCGGCGCCTCGGCGACCTGGTGGTCGGCGAGTTCGAGCGGTGGGCCCTCGGCGAACCGCTCCGCCACGCCCTGGAGCGCAGCGCCTACGAACGGATGGCCTGACCCGTGCCGAGCCAACCACCCGACGTACTGGTCGTCCTGACGGACCAGCAGACCTCCGATGCGATGGGCGCCGCCGGGAACCCGCACCTGAGCACCCCGCACCTGGACGCGCTGGCCGCCGCCGGCACCCGCTACCGGCAGGCGTACTGCGCCCAGCCGCTGTGCGCGCCCTCCCGGGCCAGCCTGCTCACCGGGCAGCTGCCCAGCGCGCTCGGCGTCACCGGCAACGAGGCCGCCGCGCCCGACGGCACCGCGCCGGAGCCGCTGCTGGGCCGGGTGTTCGCCGAGGCCGGCTACGACTGCGCCTACGGCGGCAAGTGGCACCTGCCGGAACTCGACCTGCCCGAGGGCCGCGGCTTCCGCCGCCTCCACCCGGCCGGCGACGACGCCGGACTCGCCCGCGCCGCCGCCGCCTTCCTCCGCCGCCCCCGCCCCCGGCCGTTCCTGCTGGTGGTGTCCTTCCTGGAGCCGCACGGCATCTGCGAGGTGGCACGCGGCCAGCACCCGAGGACCGGCCCGCTGCCCGCCCCGCCGCCCGCGGCACAGTGCCCGCCGCTTCCCGCCAACTTCCCGCCCGCGCCGTACGAGGCACGGCTCCCCCGGCTCGCCCAGCGCGCCTGGGCGCACACCCACCCCACCGCCGAGTGGCGCGAGGACGACTGGCGCCGCTACCGGCAGGCCTACTACGCGCTGGTCGAGCGGGTGGACGCGAACCTCGGCACGGTGCTGGACGCCCTGCGCGAGCACGAGCGGACGACCGGCCGGCAGACCGTCGTGGTGTTCACCTCCGACCACGGCGACGGCGCCGGGGCGCACGGGTGGAACCAGAAGTGGGCGCTGTTCGAGGAGTCGGTGCGGGTACCGTTCCTGGTCAGTGGGCCCGGCAGCGCACCCGGTGCGGTCAGCGACCGGCTGGTGTCGACCGGGCCGGACCTGCTGCCCACACTGTGCGACCTCGCCGGGATCCCCGCGCCGCCCGGCCTGCCGGGGCGCAGCGTGCGGGCACCGGAGCCCCGGGAGAGCGTGGTGGTGGAGACCCGCTGGGAGCTGCCCGGCTTCAACAACGCGCTCGGCCGGATGATCCGGGACGAGCGGCACAAGTACGTCTGCTACGCCTGGGGGGACCACCGGGAGCAGCTGTTCGATCTCACCGGGGATCCGGGCGAGATGGTCAACCTGGCGGTGGACGCCCGGCATTCGGCGCTGCTGGACCGCTTCCGCGCGCTGCTCGCCGGGCACTGCGCCCGGTCCGGCGACCCGTTCGCGCGCTTCGTGCCGATCACCGACGGACGGTGACGGTCCGTCAGTCGGATTCGGGGTCCAGGCCGAGCAGTTCGCGGGTGCGGCGGTACTTGGCGGCGAGGCGTTCGGCGGTGGCCGGGTCCAGGCTCGCCAGCCGGGCCGGCGCGGAGTTGTGCGCGAGGTCGGCCTGCTTGACGACGAGGGCGCCGGGGGTGGCCAGGATGCGCGCGGTGTACTCCTCCAGCGGCTCGCCGGGCCGTTTGGTGAGCGCGTCCACGATGGCCTTGGTGGTGTCACCGAGGGCGGCGCCGGCCAGCCACTCACGCGTCAGCACGTCGTCCTCGACGGCGTCGTGCAGCCAGCCGGCCGCGATCTGCTCCTCGCTGCCGCCGCGCTCGGCGACGCCGTGGGCGACCGCCGCCAGGTGCTCGGTGTAGGGGTGGCCGTTCTTGTCGGTCTGCCCCGCGTGCGCGTTCCGGGCGATCCGCTCGACCTCGGCCAGGCTCAGGTACTCCACTCCGCCATGGTAGGCACAGGGCCCTGCGGGCCGCGCGGGGGCCTGCCGGTGGCGGCCGTGCGCCCGCCTGATTGACTTCCGGCGTCCCGCCCACCAGGCCCTGCCGGGCCCCGCCCGCGACCGCGCCGAGGGAGTCATGCCCAGCCTGCATCCGCTGCTGTCCGGTTTCGCCCCGATCTGGGCGCTGACCGGCGTCGGCTACCTGCTCGGCCGCAGCCGTCTGCTCGGCGAGCACGCGGAGCAGGTGCTGAATCGATTCGTCTTCCACGCGGCCATGCCCGCCGCGCTGTTCCTGATGATCGCCCGCACGCCGCTGGACCGGTTCGCCAATCCGTCGATGGCGGCGTTCGTCGCGGGCACGGTGGCCGCGGGCGGGCTCGGGCTGCTCGCCTCGCACCGGCTGTTCGGGCGCGGGGTGCCGGAGCGGACGCTCGGCGCGATGGCCGCCGGCTACGTCAACTCGGCCAACCTGGGCATCCCGGTGGCGGTGCAGGTGCTCGGCGACGCCTCCTTCGTGGGCCCGGTGGTGCTGTTCCAGATCCTGGTGGTCACCCCCGTGGTGCTGACCGTCCTCGACTCGCGGCGCGCCGGGCTGCGGGCCGCGCTCACGCTGCCGCTGCGCAACCCGATCCTGCTGGCCGTGGGGCTGGGCGCCGTGGTGTCGGTGACCGGGTGGCATCCGCCCGCCGAGCTGAGCCGTTCCTGCGAACTGCTCGGCGGCGCGGCCGTGCCGACCGCCCTGGTGGCGCTCGGCCTCTCGCTCTGCCACCCGCCCGCCGTCACCGGCGCCTCCCGCTCCCTGGAGGTCGGGACGGCGGTCGCGCTCAAGACCGTCGTCCAGCCGCTGACGGCCTGGGCGGTCGGCGCGCTGGTGCTCGACCTGCCGGCGCACCAACTGCTCACCGTGGTGCTGTTCTCCGCCCTGCCGACGGCGCAGAACGCGTTCACCTACGCGCGCGAGTACGGTCACGGAGCCGCCTTCGCCCGGGACGCCGTGCTCGCCTCGACGCTGGTCTCCATGGCCACCCTGTCCCTGGTCGCCTGGGCCCTCGGCCCGGGCTGAGAGAACCGGCCGGAGAGGACCGGCCGGAGAGGACAGGACCGGTCCGCGGAGACCGGCCCGCGAAAACCGGTCGCGCCCGAACCTCCGCCGGGTTAGAAAAGCCGGATGAGCGACGCGCGCACGATCTTCCGCCCGATCATCCGTCCGCTGGAGGCCCACGAGTTCGACAGCTGGGCCCGGGTCCTCACCAACACCTACGGGGAGGACACGGACGAGGCGGAACTCGCCGCCGAGCGCGCCGTCCTCGACCTCGGCCGCTCCCTCGCCGCGTTCGACGGGGACGGCGAGCCGGTCGGCGGAGCCGCCGCGCACATCCGCCGGCTCACCGTGCCCGGCGCCGAACTGCCCGTCGCCGGCGTCACCTGGGTCGGCGTCTCGCCCACCCACCGCCGCCGGGGCGTCCTCACCGCCCTGATGCGCCGCCAGCTCGACGACCTGCACGCTCGCGGCACCGAGCCGATCGCCGCCCTGCGCGCCTCGGAGGCCGGCATCTACGGCCGCTTCGGCTACGGCCCGGCCACCCGGGGCGCGCTGTTCCACGCCGACAAGCGCCTCCTGCGGCTGCGCCCCGGCACCGATCTCGGCACCGGCACCGTCCGGCTCCTGGACGCCGGGCGCGCCCGGCCGCTGGTCGCCGCCGTCTACGACCGGGTGCGCCGCGAGCGGGCCGGCTGGCCGGACCGCGCCGAGCTGTTCTGGGACGCCCGGCTCCGGGACGCCCCGGGCTCGCGCGGCGGCGCCACCGCCCTGCGTCACGCCGTCCATCGCTCGGCCGACGGCACCCCCGACGGCTATGCGCTGTACCGGCTCAAGGACGACGGCGAGAACAGCGCGGTCCGGGTCGTCGAGCTGACCGCCGCGACGGTCCCGGCGTACGCGGCGCTCTGGGACCACCTCATCGGGATCGACCTGTTCTTCCGGCTGGAGTACGAGGGCGCGCCCGACGAACCGCTGGTGCACCTGCTCACCGACCCGCGCGTCGCCCGGGTCAGTACGGTGGACCGGCTCTGGGTCCGGTTGGTGGACGTCGGCCGCGCGCTCGCCGCCCGCCGGTACGGCGCGCCGCTGGACGTCGTGCTCGACGTCCGGGACGACTTCTGCCCGTGGAACACCGGGCACCACCGGCTGGTGGCCGACGGCGACACGGTCTCCTGCGAGCCCACCACCGCCCCGGCCGACCTGCGGCTGTCCGCGGCCGAGCTCGGCGCGGCCTACCTCGGCGGCACCACGCTGGTCTCGCTCGCCGCCGCCGGCCTGGTGACGGAGTTGCGCCCGGGGGCGCTGGACGCCTGCAGCACGGCGTTCCGGGGCGCGCGCGAGCCGTTCTGCCCGGCCGGGAAGGCCTTCCCGGCCTACTGAACGTGACAGCGCCCGCCCCGGCCCCGACCGGGGCGGGCGCGGCCGGCCTCAGCGGTCCCGGACGGCGATCAGCTCGCGGCCGCGCAGGGTGTACAGCACGCCGGCGTCGTCGACCGCGACCCTGGCGCCGCTGTACCACTCGGCGTCCACCTGGACGAGGACGGTGGCGGCCAGCGTCACGGGGTCCAGGCGGAGGAGCGTCTTCTCGCTGATCCCGTACAGCCGGCCGCGGGCCACCAGCAGCCGCGGGTTGGCCGAGGTGACCGCCCGCAGGTCGGAGCGGACGTCGATCACCGGGGCGCGGCCCGGCCGGGCGGTGCGCAGGTCGGCGGCGAAGGCCTGCCCGTTCACCGTGATGCCGAACAGCCGGTGTCCGTGCACCTCCAGGCTGCTGATGCCCGAGCCGAAGTCGGTGGTGGTGCGCCACAGTTCGCGCCCGGCCACCGGGTCCCAGGCCGCCAGGTCTCCGCGCGGGCCGGCGGTCTTGGCGTTGTCGCCGCCGAGGAACGCCTGCCCGTGCCCGGCCGCCACGGCGCGCACCAGCTGCTCCGGGCCGAGCGGGTCGACGTGCACGGTGGGCTGCCCGCTGCCGGGGCGGTAGGTGACGAACGAGCCGCCGCCGGTGGTGTCGGCCTGCACGCCGAGCAGCAGCAGGCGGTGCTCGTCGTCCCAGCGCACGGTCTGCGGGCGGTTCTGCTCCTGCGGCAGCCTCGCTTCCTGGACCGGCACCTCGTCGGCCCACGGCCGGTACCGCCAGATCCCCTGCGAGGAGTAGACGCCCAGGTAGAGCGTGCCGTCGTCGAGGACCACGGTGTCCTTGGCCTCGCCGGGGACGGGGAGCTTCCGCACCGTCCCGGCGTTCAGGTCGTGCAGCGCGAGGGAGCCGTTGCCGCCGACGTACACCCGGCCGTACCGGGCGGCCACCGACATGCCGAGCTGCGCCTCGGCGGGCGCGCCGGCGGCCACCAGGTCGGTGGTGGTGACGGCGGCCGTCGCGGTGGAAAGGGTCCAGGCGGTGCCGCCCTCGGTGACACCGGCCAGGGTGTCACCGATCCGGCCCAGGCCCCAGGAGTTTCCGTCGGGGACGGGCACCGCGAAGGCCTCCGGAGCGTCCGCGCCGAGCCGGTAGCGCCAGACGGTGCCGTGCTCGGTGGAGGTGAACCAGACGGTGTCACCGAGGCGTTGGAAGTTGGTGACGCTCTTGGTGCCCGGCACCGGGAAGGAGCGCAGCACGGCATGGGTGGCCGGGTCCAGCAGGGCGACGTGGGCGGGCCTGCCCTCGGTGGAGACGGCGAGCAGGTCGTCGCCGAGGGCGGTGATCTGGCGCACGATGGTGTCGGCCGCGAGTTCGGGCGGGGTGATGTCGGTGACCCGGCCGGTGGCCCGCTCGACCGCGAACAGCGAGGCGAGGGTGGCCCCGCCGCCGCCCGCGAGGTTGCTGCCGACGCCCAGGTAGGCGTGGGTGGCGGTGGCCTCGACGGCCCGGCCCTGGGTGGCGCCCGGCGCGGGCGAGGCGACCTCGGTGAGCACACCCGTGGCGGGGTCGTAGGCGTACAGCCCGGGGCCGGCCGCCCGGCCCTTCTGCCGGCCGGTGGCGAACAGCACGCCGTCGGGGGCGACCGCGACGTCCCGCACGTCCGCGCCGGGCACGGCGGCGAGGCCGCGCACACTGCCGTCGGCCGGGTCGAAGCGGTAGAGGTTGACGGCCTTCGGCGCGTCCGTCACCCCGAGGTACAGCACGCCGGCGTGGGCGGCCGAGCCCTGCACGAAGTTGCCGGTCGGCAGGACGGCGGTGCCGGTGACCCGGCCGGTCGGCACGTGGTAGCCGACCACCTTGGCCGGGGCCAGGTTGCGCGAGCCGATCCACAGCGTCTCACCGATCAGGGTGGCGCTCATCAGCGGGAAGTCGGCGTTGCCCGGGCCGAGTCCGGTCACCTCGGGGGTGCCGGACGGGCGGCGCGGCGCGGCCTGGGCGGGCCCGGCGCCGAGCGCGCCGGCCGCCGTCAAGGCGGTCACGGAGGCCGCGCCGCGCAGGAGTTGGCGGCGGGACGGTCGAGCGGACGGCGTCATGGGGTTCCTCGGAGGAGTCGGATCGGGTTCAGTGCTGCCCGGCGGCGGCGAGCAGCTCGCGGGTGTACGGATGCTCGGGGGCGGTGAACAGCCGCTCGGCGGGGGCCTGTTCGACCACCCGGCCGTGCCGCATCACCAGCACCTCGTCGCAGAGGTGGCGGACCAGCGCGAGGTCGTGCGAGATGAACACCAGGCCGACGCCGGTGCGGTGGCGCAGGTCGAGCAGCAGGTTGAGGATCTGCGCCTGCACCGAGACGTCCAGCGCCGAGGTGGGCTCGTCGGCCACCAGGACCTCCGGTCCGACGGCGAGCGCCCGGGCGATGGCCACCCGCTGGCGCTGGCCGCCGGACAGCCGGTGCGGCAGGGCGTCCAGCAACTCGGCGGGAAGGCCGACGAGTCCGACCAGTTCCTCGACCCGCCCGAGTGGCAGCCCGTGGGCGAGCAGCGGCTCGGTGAGTGCCTCGCGCACGGTCATCCGCGGGCTGAGCGAGGCGTACGGGTCCTGGAAGACGAACTGGATCCGGCGGCGCAGCGCGCGTTCCTCGGCCGCGGTGGCCCCCTCCCAGGAACGGCCGCCGACCCGGACGGTGCCGGAGCTCGGACGCAGCAGCCCGAGCAGGGCGCGGGCCAGTGTCGACTTGCCGGAGCCGGACTCGCCGATCACCCCGACGGCCCGGCCCGGCGCGGCGGTCAGACCGACGCCGTCGAGCGCGGGCGCGCCCCGGCGGCGGCGCCCGTAGCGGACGGTGAGGTTCTCGGCGACCAGCACCGGTTCGGCGGCGGGCTCCGGCTCGGCGGCGGGCGCGGCCTTCGCGGACACCTCGGGCTCCGCGGGCGCCTTGGGTTCCTTGGGCTCCGCGGGTTCCGCGGGTTCCGCGGGTTCCGCGGGTTCCGCGGGTTCCGCGGGAGCGGCCGGGGCCGACTCCCCCGGCGCCACCGGCACATGGCAGGCGTACCCGCGCTCCCCGCCCGTCCCCGGCTCCGTCGCCCACCCGGGTGCCTCCTGCCCGCACCGCTCCACCGCGGCGGCGCAGCGCGGCGCGAACGCGCAGCCCGGCAGCGGCTCCCCGGCGGCGGGCGGACGGCCGCCGATCACGGCGAGCGGCAGCCCACGCGGGCCGTCCAGCCGGGGCACGGCGGCCAGCAGTCCGGCCGTGTAGCGGTGCCGCGGCGCCGCCAGCAGCCGGTCGACCGGGGCACGTTCGGCGATCCGCCCGGCGTACATGACCTGGACGGTGTCGCAGCTGCGGGCGACCACGCCGAGGTCGTGGGTGATCAGCAGGACGGCGGTGCCGGTCTCGTCGCGGAGCCGGACCAGCAGGTCGAGGATGCCGGCCTGGGTGGTCGGGTCGAGGGCGGTGGTGGGTTCGTCGGCGATCAGCAGGTCGGGCCGGTTGACCATCGCCATGGCGATCAGCACGCGCTGGCGCATGCCGCCGGAGAACTCGTGCGGGCGGTCGCGGTAGCGGCGGGCCGGCTCGGGGATGCCGACCAGGTCGAGGAGTTCGAGCGCGCGGCCACGGGCGTCGGTCCGGCTCGCGCCGTGCACCAGGGCGGCCTCGGCGAGCTGGCGGCCGATCGGCATCCGGGGGTTGAGGTAGGCGAGCGGGTCCTGGAAGACCATGCCGATCCGCCGGCCGCGGACGGCGCGGACGGCGGGTCCGGGGAGGGTGAGCAGGTCGGTGCCGTCCAGGCGGACGGTGCCGGCGGTGGTCCGGCAGCCGGGCGGCAGCATCCGGTTGACGGCGAGCGCGGTGAGCGTCTTGCCGGATCCGGACTCGCCGACCAGGCCGAGGATCTCGCCGGGGCGGATGGTGAAGTCGACGCCGTGGACCACCTGGTGGGGTCCGGCCTCGACGCGCAGCCCGGCCACGTCCAGCAGCGGGGATGCGCTCGTCGGGGCCGGCGGGGCCGTCGGGGCCGTCGGGGCCGTCGCGGCCGTCGGGGTGTTCGTCGTCGGCGCGGTCACCGCAGCTTCTCCCGGTTGAACGAGTCGGCGAGCAGGGTCAGTCCGAAGACCAGCAGGCCCAGCAGCAGCACCGGCGCTAGGGCGTAACCCGGGTGCAGGAAGAGGTACTTGCTACCGGTGTTGATCATCGTGCCGAGCGAGGGGGTGGGCGGCTGGATACCGAAGCCGAGCACGCTCAGGCCGCCCTCGATCTTGGCGGCGTGCGCCATCGCCACGGCCAGCAGCGCGGTGGCGGCGTCGGTGACGTTGGGCAGCACGTACCGGCGCAGCGTGCGCGCCCTCGGCACGCCGAGCACCCGGGCGGCCACCACGTGGTCGCGGGCGAGCTGGGCGAGCAGGGCGGCGCGGGCCTGCCGGCCGAAGGCGGGCAGCGCGCTGAGCACGACGGTCACCACGACGCTGCCGAGGCCGGGGCGCACGATCAGCGCGATCGCCAGGCCCAGCAGCAGCCCGTGGAAGCCGAGCAGCAGGTCGAACAGGCGCTGGACGACCTCGCCGAGCAGCCGGTTCAGGCCGCCGAGCAGCCCGAGCAGGGTGCCGAGCACGGCGGCGGCGGGGACGGCCAGCAGGCAGACCAGCAGCTCGATCCGGACCCCGTACAGCGCCCGGGCCAGCAGGTCGCGGCCGACCTCGTCGGTGCCGAGCGGGTGGGACCAGGACGGTCCGGCCAGCGCCTCGCGGCCCTGCTGGTAGGGGTCGGCGGGGAGCAGCAGCGGGCCGAGCAGCCCGAGCAGCACCACCAGGGCGACCAGCACCGCACCGGTCCGCCCGCGCCGGTCGCGCAGCACCGCGGGCACGGCGGAGGGCAGGGCGCGGCGACGGATCGCGGCGAGAACGGTCGTGGTGCTCATCGGGCCTCCCCGGCGCCGGCGCGGGCGATCCGCGGGTCCAGCCGGCCGACCAGCAGCTCGGAGCCGAGCTGCACGGTGACGGCCACCGCGACCGCGAGCATGATCAGGGTCTGCGCGACCGGGTAGTCCCGCTGGTTGATCGCGTCGAGCAGCAGCTGTCCGAGGCCGTGCCGGGCGAACAGCTGCTCGGCGACGACGGCGCCGCCGAGCAGCTCCCCCAGGTTGAGCCCGAACTCGACGCAGAACGGCGCGAGGCTGTTGGGCAGCACGTGCCGCAGCAGGATCCGCCGGGGCGGGGCGCCCTTGGCGATCGCGGTGAGCACGAACTCCTCCTGCCGGGTGCGCCGCAGCTCGGTGGCGAGCAGCCGGGCGAGCACCACCGAGCCGGGCAGGGCGAGGGCGACGGCGGGCAGCGCCAGGTACTGCACGGACAGGTCCGGCGCGGTGAAGAGGTCCCGCTCGCCGCCGGCCGGCAGGACGCGCAGCAGCACGGCGAAGACGAAGACGAACAGCACCGCCGTGACGTACACCGGCAGGGCGAGCACGGCGGTGGTGAGCGGGTCGAGCGCCCGGGCCAGCCGGCCGCGCCGCTCGGCGGCCAGCGCGGCGCCCAGCAGCAGGCCGAGCACGAGCATCAGCAGGCCCGCGGCGATGGCGAGTTGGACGGTGGAGCCGAGGCTCTGGCCGATCATCCGGGTGACCGGTTCGCGGTAGTGGAAGGAGAGCCCGGGGTCGCCGCGGAGCAGCCCGCCCAGCCAGGTGGCGTACTGGACGGGCAGCGGTCGGTCCACGCCGAGCTGGCGGCCGAGGTGGTCGCGCTGCTCCTGGTCGGCCTCGGCGCCGAGCGCGGCGGAGACCGGGTCGCCGGGGGCCAGGCGGAGCAGCAGGAAGACGGCCACCGAGGCGAGCCAGAGGGTGGCCAGGGCTCCGGCGGCCTTTCTGGTCCAGTACGGCACGGGGTTCTCCGGGGGTGGGCGGGGCGGCGTGCGGGGGGTCACCGTCCCCGGGCGGTGGGGGTCGTCCGGGGACGGCGGTCGGTGGTCGGCGGTCGGCGGTCGGCGGTCAGCGGTCAGCGGTCAGCGGTCAGCGGTCGGCAGCGGGTCGGCCGGCGCTCAGGCGTCCCGGCGGGTGTCGGTCAGCTTCAGATAGCCCAGCGCGCTGGTGGACACCTCCCGCACCGAGGAGGCGAAGGCGTAGGTCTCCCAGGCGTGCGCGAGGGTGATGTGGAAGGACTGCGCGAGCAGGTACTCGGACAGCTCGTGGTTGACGTCGGCCCGGGCCCGCTCGTCGGCGGCCGCGAAGGCGCGGGCCTGGAGGTCGGCGTAGGCCGGGTCGGTGACGTGCGAGGTGTTCCGGCCGACCTGCAGCGGCCCGGAGACGGTGATGCCGCTGAGCGGGGAGACGCTGACCATGCCGTGGTTGGCCACGAACAGGCCCTCCAGGGTGCCCTGCTGGATCTTCGGCTGGAGGGCGGCGTTGTCCAGCAGCTGCACGTCGACGCCGAAGCCGGCCTGCTCCAGGTCGTACTTCACCAGTTCGACGAGCGAGCTGAACACCGGCGAGTTGGCGGCGGTGAGCGGCACCCGGGCGCCCTCCGCGCCGGCCTCGCGCAGCAGCCCGCGCGCCTTCTCCGGGTCGTGCTTGTAGCGGGTGACCTGGTCCGGGGTGACGCCGGGGGTGGCGGACGGCCAGGGCAGGCTGCTCGCCTCGGCGTGGCCGCCGTAGACCTGGTCGACGATCCGCTCGCGGTCCACCGCGTACTGCAGCGCCTGGCGGACCCGGAGGTCGTCGAAGGGCTTGGAGGTGACGACCACGCCGAGGAACGCCTGCTGGTAGGAGGCCTTGGCGGACTGCACGGTGAAGCCGGGGTTGCCCGCCAGTACCTTGAGGTCACGCCCGGGGACCGCTCCGATCAGGTGCCCCTGCCCGGACTGCAGGGCGGAGAGCGCGGCCTGACTGCTCGTCACCGACCGGACGGTGATCCGCTCGAAGCGCGGGCGCCCGCTCTGCCAGTAGCGTTCGTTGCGCACGAGGTCGAGCTGGTTGCCGCCCTTGAACGACTGCCAGGTGAAGGGTCCGGTGCCGTTGACGGTGTCGCTCGCCCGGCCCTCGACGTACGTCCGCGCGTCCACCACCGGGTTGAAGGCGAGCGCGTCGAACAGGTTGCTGGTGGGCTTGGCGAGGGTGAGGGTGACCTCGTTCCTCGCGCTGGCCTTCACATCGGCGAGGCGCTCCAGCAACGGCTTGACCTGGGAGGTCTTGGTGGCGCCGACCAGCGAGAAGACGACGTCGTCGGCCTCCAGCGCGCGCCCGTCGTGGAAGGTGACGTCCTCGCGCAGCTTGAGCACCAGCTTCAGCCGGTCGGCGCTCCACTCCCAGGAGGTGGCCAGCCAGGGCACCGGCTGGAGGGTCGCCGGGTCGAGGTCGACCAGCCGGTCCAGGACGAGGTTGACGAACGCCGGGGTGTCCGGGCCGCGGTGGAGCAGCTGGGTGGGGTCCGGCGCGCTGCCGTAGACGATCTGCAGGTCGGGCGCGGACGCCGCGGCGGTGCCGCCGGGGGCGGCGCCCGCGTCCGGGTCGGTGGCCGAGCGGCAGCCCGCCGCCAGCAGGGCCGCTCCGGCGCTCAGGCCGAGGAAGCCTCTTCGGGGCAGGCCGTGGTGACGGGCCGCTTCGCTCATGGTGCTGCTACCTCTTGGTGGTTGGGGGTTCTGCGGGACGCGGGCCGGGCGGCCGGCTCAGTACTGGGTGACGACCACGCTGTCGCTGTAGAGCACCACGTCGGGTCCGCCGGTCGGGTACGGGATGCCCTTGGCCGGGTTCCAGTTCGCCCGGTAGATCCCGGTCTTGAAGTACGGGGCCTGGTTCTGGTGGTAGTTGTTGAGCCCGCTGTGCGCGCCGACCTGCACGCCGTCGCGGTACACCGTGATCGAGCCGGGCGTGCTGTCGGTGGACCAGGTGACGTCGAACGCCCACTGGTTCCAGTGTCCGAACTGGACGCTGCCGAGCGGGATCACCGCCTCGGCGACGGTGGTCGGGTCGGTGAGCCAGTGCACCTTGAGGCGCCAGCTGCCGTCCTTGACGGTGAGGGCGATGGGCGGCTTGGTGTCGCTGCCGTCGGCGAGCGGGTAGCCGTGCCACTGGGCGACGATCGTCTCGGTGGAGGTCTGCACCCAGTCGGCGGGCAGGTAGTCGGCGAGGGCGAAGCGGTAGCTGCCCCAGCCGAGGGCGTTCACGGCCACCTCGGAGCGGTAGGACACGCCGTCGTTGGGGACGCTGAAGCGGGCGGCGAGGCCGGAGCCGCCGGCGGGCGCGCCGGTGACGGTGATGGCGCCGTTGCCGTCGATGCGCTGGCGGGTCCAGTGGGAGACGGTGCCGGACTCGAAGTCGTCGGCGAACACGGTGCCGGCCGTCGTGGTGCCGGCCGCCGTGACGGCGGCGGTGCCGTCCGCGACGGCCGCCGGGGCGGCGAGGGTGCCGGTCAGCAGGGCGGCGGCCAGCACGGTGCCGGCGGCCCGGCGCGCGGAGGTGAGGGCGGACATGGGGTACTCCTCGATCGGTACGGGTCGGTGGAACAGCGGGCGGTGACCGGGGCGGCCGGCCGACGACGGTGGGCAGGCGTCAGCCGGCCCGTCGACAGGAGGCCGCCGGTCCGCCGGCCCCCGCGCGGCCCACCCAGACCGGGCTGGACCAGGCCCACTGGTCGTTCTGCTGCCGGACCCGTACGTGGTAGAAGTCGCCGTCCCCGCCCGGCCGTTCGTCGACCAGGTCGAGGTCGGCGGCGAGCTCGCGGCCGGGCACCGCCCGGTCGAAGCGGTAGGCGCCCGAGACGAAGCCGCCGATGAAGCCGGTCCGCGGCCCCTCTCGCAACTCGCCGACGCTGTAGGAGGTTTCGACGCCGTTGACGAGCGCCGTCAGCCTGGTCCGGTCGTCGCCGGAGACGGCCAGCGAGAAGCCCTGGGTGGCGTCGGTCGCGGTGTTCGGGTTGCCCTCGGTGACGGTCCGCAGCCGCACCTCGCCCGGCCCGGTGCGCCACCAGTCGTGCGGCCGGTAGCTCGCGGGCTCCGCCTCCGCCGGGGCCACCGTCTCCGAGCCGCGCAACCGGGGCTGGACATCGAGCAGTTCACCGCCCTCGACGCGCAGGACGACGTCCCAGCGCACTGCCTCCTCGCGCCGCCCCCAGCCGACGGCGAAGCCGAGCGTGCCGTCGAAGCCCTTCTCCCCGCCCGCGGCGGCGAGGATCTCGGGCCGGGAGAGGCGGTGGATCGGCACGCCGTTGCGGACCACCTCGACGTGGTCGAGGGCGTCCCGGCCGCGCACGGTGACCTGGATCCGGCGGCGGTCGGCGGACGGCGCCTCGCCGCCCATCGGCACGCCGTTGACCGAGGCGGCGAGCAGGATGCGGTCACCGGTGATCGCGTAGGTGCGGCGCGCCTGGACGGCGCCCCAGACCGCTTCCCGGGTCAACTCGGGCGCCCAGACCGCGAGTCGGCCGTGACCGTGACTGCCGGGGAAGGCGCTGTGGTGGTCGGTGGAACCGATCAGCCCGAACCGGTGGCCGAGCCGCAGCCCGTGCACGGCGGTGCCGGCGGTGTCGCGCGGCCCCATGGTGTGCAGGTAGTTTCGCGGCGCCTCGTCGGACTCGGCGCAGCCGTGCATCGACATCACCTCGACCACCGGGGCGAACTCCTCGGTGTACGCGTCCCAGTTGATGCCGCGCCGCCCGGTGCCGTAGCCGATGTGGTGCGGGAGCGCCCAGGTCCGCACGCCCTCGGCGGCGAGCGCGCGCAGCCGGGCGCGCAGCCCGTCCAGGTCGGCGGCGCGGATGATCTCGCCGCGCGGGCCGTCGAAGTACACGCAGTGGTCGCCGTACGCGAGGCTGTGCCACTCGAAGGACTGGAAGGTGACGAAGCGCCCGTCCTGGTGGGCGGCGGCGGTGACCTCCTGGACGTGCTCCCAGCGGTCGGCGAGGCGGGCGAAGCCCTCGGTGTGGTAGTCGACCAGACCGGCCAGCTCGGGGGTGCGCTCGGGCAGGTCGTGCCACCAGCCGTGGCCGGTGACGCTGGCGAAGTCGAGCTGGAGGCGGGCGTTGGCGTAGGCGTCCTCGATGGAGCCGTGGCCGTAGCTGATCCCGCAGTGGTTGTGGAGGTCGCCGACGTAGAGGCCGAGACCGCCGTAGCCGGGTGCGTCGGTGGTGGGGGCTGTCATCGGTTCGGGGCTTCCTCTGTTTGATCGACTCTGAGAAGAAGTCTTTCCCGATCTTCGAGGGAGGGTCAAGGCCGGGCCGAGCGGCGTCGTCCGATCGCCACATGGGGAAACATGTGATTCACAGAGCCACCCCATGTGACATGCCGCTTGCGGTGCAGGCCAGCGCCCTCTCCATCACCTGAAAGAGGCTCCGCCACTTTCTATCGATCTGATAGAAAGTGGCGGACATCCTGCCACCGCCCCGTGAGGACGACACCCCGACGATGCCGATCACCACCCTGCCCACCGCGCCCGACCTCTCCGGCTCCGCCCTGGTCCGCGCGCCCGAACGCCCCGAGCCCGGCTACTGGGCGGGCTGCCCGAGCGTGCGCTACGAGCCCGACCACGATCGCTTCCTGCTCACCTACCGCGAACGCCGCCCGCGCGGCGCGGGTGGTTCGGGTGGTTCGGGCGGAGCAGGCGGGGCCGCCGACCAGGACCGGGGCTGGCGCTGCGCCGTGGCCGAGAGCCGGGACGGCGTGGAGTTCCGCGACCTCTGGTCCGTGGAACGCGCCGACCTCGGCTCGCCCTCGATGGAGCGCTTCGCCCTGCTGCGCCGAGACGACGACTACCTGCTCCACCTCAGCTACGTCGACCCCGTCGACCGGCGCTGGCGGATCGACGCGCTGCGCGCCGACACCCCCGAGGCCTTCGACCTCGCCACCCGCACCCCGGTCCTCACCGCCGCCGGCACCGGCACCGAGGGCGTCAAGGACCCGTACCTGCTCGAACACGACGGCGGCGTCCGGCTGTTCGCGACCGTCTCGCGATCCCGCGCCTTCACCGCCGGGGAACGCGCCCGCGCCCACGCCACCGCCGACATCCACACCACCGGCCTGACCGTCCAGCCCACCGCGCTCGCCGACTCCCCCGACGGCCTGCGGTTCACCGCCCCGCCCGGCCGGGCCGCCGAGGTCCTCGACGTCGGCCCGGCCGGCGCCTGGGATGCCTACGAGTCACGGATCACCGCCGTGCTGCCCGACGGCTCCGGCGGCTGGCTCGCGCTCTACGACGGCTCGGCCGACGCGGACGGCAACTACGAGGAGCGGTGCGGGCTCGCCGCCTCCGCCGATCTGCGCCACTGGCAGCGCCTGACGCCGGACGGCCCGTGGCTGGACGTCCGCTACGCCGACGTGGTGGCGGCCCGGGGCCGCTGGTACCTGTACTACGAGTGGACCCGCCCGGACGGCGCCCACGAGCTGCGGGTCGCCGTCCTCGACGAGTTCGCCGGCCTGCGCCCCTAGGCCTTGGTCACTCAGCGGGTCACAGGCTGTCCACGAGGCCCCCGTCGACGACGAAGTCGGCGCCCGTGATGTTCGCCGCGCCGGGACCGGCCAGGAAGACCACGAGGTCCGCCACCTCCGACGGACGGGTGAAGCGGCCGGTCACCGACCGGGCCCCGGCGGCGCGGACCACGTCGCCGGGGTCGACGCCACGGGACCGCCCGACCGCGGCGGCGACGCCGTCCTCGCCCTGCCACAGCGCCGTCGCCACCGGGCCGGGGCCGATCGTGTTCACCCGCACGCCGTGCGGCCCCACCTCCTTGGACAGGGCCTTGCAGAAGTTGGTCAGCGCGGCCTTGGCGGCGCCGTAGTCGATGACCAGCGGGTCCGGCAGCCGGGCGTTGACCGAGGAGACGGTGACGATCCGGCCCCCGCCGGAGGCGACCAGGTGCGGCAGCGCGGCCCGGGTCGCGCGGACCGCGGACATCAGGTTGACGGTCAAGGTCCACTCCCAGTCCTGGTCCGTCACGCTCGGGAAGCCGTCCACCCGTGGGCGCACCGCCCCGACGTTGTTCACCAGCACGTCGACACCGCCGTGCCGCGCGACGGCCTCGGCGACCAGCGCGGCCGGGCCGTCGGGTGTCGCGAGGTCGACCTCCACGACGGTGAGGTCCGCGCCCCGCCGCACGTGCGCGTCGAGGGCCTCGGTGCGGCTGCGGGACCCCGCGACGACATGGCATCCGGCCGCGAGGAACGCCTCGGTGATCGCGAGCCCGATGCCGCGCCCGGCCCCGGTGACCACGACGGCCTGTCCGGCCAGGCCCGGGACGGCGGCGTCGCCTCCGGCCGGGGGCGGTACGGGTGGTGGGGTCATCGCCGGACCTCCGGGAGTCGTCTGCCGTCGCCGGCCGGGCGCGGACGGCCCGTCCCGGCGGATCCATCAGACCGGAACCCCCGCGGTCCCGCATCAGGAGGCCACCCGCGCGCGGCCTTCCCCCGCTCCCGCTCACTCCGCCCGGGCCGCGGCCACCACCTCGGTCATCGTCGTCAGGAACCGCCGGGCCACCGCGAGCTCCGCGTCCCCGAACACCCCCATCGCGGCGACCAGATCGGCGATCAGCCCGCCGAAGAAGCCCTGGCCGAGTTCGATCGCACGCTCTTCCACCAGCAGCCGCACCTTGCGCCGGTCCCCCGGATCGCGCTCGCGCCGGATCAGCCCGAGCCGCTCCAGCCGGTCGACCAGCCCGGTCGTCCCGGCCGAGTTCAGCCCCAGCGCCTCGCCGAGCCGCCCCGGTGTGACCACCGTCCCGGCCCGCGCGGCGTCCAGCAGGTGGATCAGCGCCCGCAGATCGGTCGGGTGCAGGCCGTTCCGCGCGGCGAACTCGGCCCCGAACAGGTCGAGTTCGACGGTCAGCCCGCGCAGCAGATGGACCAGCTGCATCGGCGTCCGCTCCGGCTCCACCGCTTCTCCTTCCCTCCGGGGTTCCCTGGACGTATTCTCTCGCTGAGCGAGATACATGCTCGCCGAGTGAGTACCTCGAACCCCGAGTACCTCGAACCCTGGGGGAAGACTATGTCCGCACACCCTGCCGCCCGCCCCGACCCCTCCCCCGCTGTTCCCCCCGGCGCCCGCCTCGCCACCTTCCTCGCCGCCTACGACGAAGCCCTCGCCCGCTGGCCGCTCCCGGTCGAGACGCTCACCGTCCCCACCCCGTACGGCGCCACCCGGGTCAACGCCTGCGGTCCGCGCGAGGGCCGCCCGCTCGTCCTGCTGCACGGCGGCGGCGCCACCGCCACCTGCTGGTCCGCCACCGCCGCCGCCCTCGCCGGAGCCGGCCACCGGGTACTCGCCGTCGACCTCGTCGGCGACCCGGGCCGCAGCACCCTCGACCGCCCCCGCCTCGGCGGCCTCCCCGACCTGCTCGGCTGGCTCGACGCCGTGCTCGACGGGCTGGGCGTGCCCGCCGCCGACCTGGCCGGCCACTCGTACGGCGGATGGATCGCCCTGCGGTACGCCCTGCACGCCCCCGCCCGGGTCCGCCGGCTCGCCCTGCTCGACCCGACCCAGTGCTTCACCGGCTTCCGGCCCGGCTACCTGCTGAGCGTCCTGCCGCTCCTCCTGCCGCCGCGCACCGCCGCCAAGGCCCGCGCCTACCTCGACCGGGAGAGCGGTGGCACCGGGCTCGACCCGGCCTGGCGCGAGCTCTACGCCCTCGGCTTCGCGGACTTCCCCGCCGCCCGCCCGGTCACCGGTCCCCGCCCGAGCGCGGCCGAACTGCGCACGCTGACCGCCCCCACCCTCGTCCTGCTCGCCGAACGCAGCCGCACCCACCAGGCCCACACGGTGGCCGCCCACGCCCGCCGGGCCCTGCCCGACGCGACCGTCACCGTCGTGCCCGGCGCCTCCCACCACACCCTGCTGACGGCCCACCCCGACGAGCTGAACCGCCACCTCACCACCTTCCTGACCCCCGACCGCCGCTGACCGGGCCCTGGATCACCGCAACCTCTCGGCAGCGCAATCAACCGGATGTGGGACCTGGAGCGGACGGCGCACCATCGACGGGCCGCCCCTGGACCAGTTCGCCACCCACAAGAGCGGCTACTGCCTCGACCTGCCCCTGACCGTCCACCCCCGCTACGACAGGTCGTGGCACGGCGGCGTCCACGAGGGCTGCGACGACCACGTCCCGCGGTTCGCCGGCCGGGGCACGCCGACCCGCCGGCCCCGCACACTCCTTCCGGAGGGTGCGGGGCCGCCACCCGGTACGCGACCTAACGCCCCGCCAGCCCGGCGATCAGTGCGCCGAGGGCCACCTCCAGGTCACCGCAGCGCTCGCCCACGCCCACGAAGCCGACCTCCGCCAGCACCCGGCCGAGCGCGGGCAGGCGCTCGCGGTCCGCGGACTCGATGACGGTCCGCCGCTGACTCGGTTCGCGGGGCGGACTGACGGGGTGTTCGGAGAGCAACTCTCCGAGGACCAGCTGCCAGCAGGCGCGGAACGCGGTCAGCGCCCGCTCGGGCGACAGCCCGGCGGCCATGAGATCGGCGAGACAGGCGTCGTTGAACGCCAGCGCGTTCCGGGCGACCAGCTCGCCCCGGACCAGCACGGTCACCACCCAGGCGTGGCCGGCCAGGTAGTCGTGGGCACCGAGCAGTCGGCGCAGCAGCCGCTCCTGCGGCCCCGCGCCCGGGACGTCGACCGGCATGCCCTCCGCGATCTGCTCCAGGACGGCGATCAGCAGCGCTTCCCGGTCGGTCACGTGCCGGTACAGCGACGCGGGCGCCGTGCCGAGCTCGGTGGCGACGGCCCGCATGGTGAGCACGTCGATGCCGTCGCGCTCGATCACCCGGCGCCCGGCGGCGACCACCCCGGCCGTGGTCAGCCCGGGGCGGGGCCGCTTGCGGCCGTACTTGCCGCGCCCGGCCTCCGGCGGCTCCGGGCCGACCGGCCCGGCCGCCCCGTCCGCCCCGTCCGCCTCGTCCTCGCCGACGCCCGGCCGGCTGCTCCGTTCTGACACGCCGCCATCCTGCCATGCCTGCGCCAATCCGCCTCCGACCTGGACACTTGCACCACTCAATAGGTAAGGCTTACCTTACGCGAACAATGTTCGCATCGGAGGTCGCCATGCCCGAGCCCGCGCCGTCCCGCACCACCGCCGCTACCGCCGCCCCACCCGGGTCCAGCACTCCCCGACCCACCGTCCGGCCCACCGCCGCCCGCGCGGGCCTGGTCCTGGTCACCGTCTCCGTCTGCCAGCTGATGGTCACCCTCGACGCCAGCATCGTGAACATCGCGCTCCCCGCCATGGGCGAGTCCCTGGGCTTCGCCGACAGCGCCCTGCCCTGGGTGGTCAACGCCTACGCGCTGGCCTTCGGCGGACTGCTACTGCTCGGCGGCCGGATCGCCGACCTCGTCGGACACCGCCGCGCGGTCCTTTCCGGCCTGGTGCTGTTCGGCCTCGCCTCGGTGCTCGGCGGGTTCGCGCAGACCCCCGCCCAGCTTGTCGCGGCGCGGGCCGGCCAAGGCGTGGCGGCCGCCGTCCTGGCCCCGATCGGGCTGACGCTGATCATGGTGACCTTCGCCGAGGGTGCCGCCAGGGCGCGGGCCGTCGGCATCTGGTCGATGGTGACGGCGGGCGGCAGCGCGCTGGGCGTCCTGCTCGGCGGAGTGCTGACGGACCTGCTCGACTGGCGCTGGGTGTTCTTCGTCAACGTGCCGATCGTGCTCGCCGGCCTCGTGCTGGCTCTCCGTTCGGTGCCCGCCGTCCGACCGCCGCTCGCCGGCCGCCCGGACGTGCTCGGCGCCGTTCTCGGCACCGGCGCGATGACCGCCCTGGTCTACGGCCTGATGGAGACCGACCGCCACCCGTGGGGTTCGGTCCGGACGCTCGGCACGCTCGCCGCCGCCGTCTTGCTCGGCCTCCTCTTCCTGGTCTGGGAGGCGCGCATCGCCCGGGCGCCGATCGTCCGGCTGGGAGTGCTGCGGGCCCGGACGGCCTGGGTGTCGAGCCTGCTGGTCACACTGCTCGGCGCGGGCATGCTGGTCGGCTTCTACTTCTGCTCGCTGTTCCTGCAGAACGTCCTCGGCTACGGCCCGCTGGCGGCCGGCGCCGCGTTCCTGCCGTTCTGCGCCGGGACCGCGGCGGGCAGCATGGTCGCGGGACGCATCGTCGCCCGCTTCGGCGGCCGGGCCACGCTCACCGGCGCGCTTGTGCTCGCCGCGCTGGGGATCCTCTGGTTCGGCGGACTCGGCCTGGACTCCGACTATCTGACCGGCTTTGTCGGACCGTCCATCGTGACCAGCGTGGGCGTCGGCGTCTGCATGGTCGCCAACACCGCGATGGGCACCTCCGGCGTCGATCCCCGCGAGGCCGGACTGGTCAGCGGGCTGCTCAACGCCGGCCGCCAGTGCGGGGGCAGCATCGGGCTCGCCGTCCTGTCGACCGTCGCGGTCACCGCCACCCGCCGGGCCGCCGCGGACGGGGACGCCGCGCGGGCCGCCCTCGCCGCCGGCTACGACCACGCCTTCGTGGTCACCGCCGGGGTGCTCGGGTCGGCCGCCCTGCTCGCGCTGTTCTTCGTTCCGTCCCGCCCGCAGACGCCGGTCCGTCAGTAGATCAGGTATCCCGGCCGGTGCCCCTCGTCCTCGATCTCACCGTCGGCCTGGGCCTTCAGCTTTCGGGACAGCGCCTCCAGCGCGCGTGAGGCCGCGACCTCCTCGCCGATCCTGGCGAGCGGTCGGTCGTCCACGCTCCGGGTCGACTCCCCGCGCGCGGTGAGGCCCGGGGCCCGGGCGCCGGTCAGCCTCGCCTGGCATCCGGTGTGGACGCCGTCCTCCTCGAAGCTCAGCTCCACATCCCACTGGTTGTGCATGCCACACCTCCTGGCGCCGGTCCCCGTCGCGCCTGCTCGGGCCGGTACGGGCGGTGCCCGCGACGGGCCGCTCACACCAGCGTGCGCCCCCCGGCCCGACGGCGGCAACCGGGCACCGGGCCACCCCGTACGCCGCCACCCCGTACGCCGCTGCTACGGAGCGCGACCCGCCGGACGGCGCGGCTGCGCAGGTCGGCGCCCCACCCCGGCGGTAGGCTGGCCGCAACGCGCGCCGATGCCGCGGGACACCCCGCTCCGGATCGCCGGGCCGCACGGGCGGACCCTTCCGAGCCGCCACCCGTCCGAGGAGCCACCCCGGAGCGGAGCCGCCCCGGAAACCGGGCGGTGGTGCGGTGCGGTCAACAACCCTCGGGTGGTCCCTCCGTGGCGGTCTTCGTCCTGGCTCTGAGCGCCGCCTGCTTCCTGGGCCTCGGATTCGTCCTCCAGCAGCACGCGGCGCAGCGGGCCCCGCGTGCCGATCTGCTGCACTGGCGGCTGCTGCTCGACCTGTTGCGGATGCCCGAGTGGCTGCTCGGCACCGCCTTCATGGTCACCGGGCTGATCCTCTCCGCGCTCGCCCTCAACAAGGGCGAGGTCTCGCTCGTCGAACCGCTGCTCGCCACCAACCTCATCTTCGCGATGGCGCTCGCCCGGGTGCTGACCCGCCAGACGCTCGGGCGCTCCGGCTGGGCCGGGGTGCTGCTGCTCGCGCTCGGCGTGACGGCTTTCATCGTGGCCGGCCGCCCGACCGGCGGCGGCGCCCCGGCGAGCGAACTGCGGCACTGGCTGGTGGTCGGCACGGTGGTCGGGCTGACGCTGCTGCTGATCTCCACGGCCCGCCGGCTGCCGCTGTTCGAGGAGGCGACGGTGCTCGCCCTGGCCGCCGGCCTGCTCTACGGGCTGCAGGACGCGCTCACCCGCACCACCACCCAGCGGCTCGACCACCAGGGGCTGGACGCCGTGCTGCGCAGTTGGCAGCCGTACGCGGTGGTGGCGGCCGGGGTGGTCGGGCTGCTGCTGGTGCAGAGCGCCTTCGAGGCCGCGCCGCTGCGGATGTCCCTGCCCGCGCTGACCGCCGCCCAGCCGATCACCGGGATCGCCTGCGCGGTCGGGTTCCTCGGCGACCGGCTCCGGGTCACCCCCGGTGCGCTGGCCTGGCAGGCGGCCGGCCTGGTGGCCATCGTCATCGGCGTGGTGGTCATCGGCCGCCACCCGGCCCTGCCCGGCACCGTCGGCGAGACGCTGGAGTCCATCGGCGAAGTCCCCGACGACGCCGTGGACGACCCGGCGCGGGCCCCGGACGCCGACCCGACCACCGACCGGCCCACCGACCCGACCGACCCGACCGACCCCGATTGACCGACCGCAGGAGCCCCGATGTGCTGGAGTGGCCGGGCGGACCTCGCCGTCGGCGGCGCGGTGACCGCCGTCGGTGTGCTCTGCCTGGTCCGCGTCCGGCGTTCCGGCCGGTCCGAACGCCTGCCGCTCGCCGCGCTCCCGCTGGTGCTCGGCGTGCACCAGCTGATCGAGGCGGCCGTCTGGTTCGGCGCCGACGGTGACCTGCCCGCCGCCCCGGCCACCTGGGCCCGTACCGCCTGGGCGGTGATCGCCCTGCCCGTGCTCCCCCTTCTGGTACCCATCGGCGTCCGCCGCGCGGCGCTCGACGCCGGCCCCTCGCGACGGCGGCTGCTCACGGCGCTGGTCCTGCTCGGTCTGCTGGTCGCCGTGCCGCTGGCCCACGCCGTCGCCACCCATCCGGTCGACGCCACCGCCCACGCCCACACCCTCGACTACCGCATCGGCGTCCCGCATCCCGCCCTCCTCCTGGTCGGCTACCTCCTCGCCACCGTCGGCGCCCTGCTTGTCAGCGGCGACCGCCGACTGCGCCGCCTCGGCGTCGTCACCGGTGCCGGCGCCCTCGTCTGCGCCCTCCTCTGGCGGCTGGCCTTCATCTCCACCTGGTGCGCCCTCGCCGCCCTCGCCTCCGTCCTCCTCCTCCACTGGACGTCCACCCCCCACGCCACCCACCCCCGGCGGGGAGCCCTCGGCCCACCGGGCGGCGCCGCCACTCCAGGGGAGTGACCCGGGCGAGCCGCTCCGGATCGGCCTCGCCCTCCCCGTCGGCCTGCTCCACGACCCGCTCCCGCCACAACCGGCCGGCCAGCGCCAGCGCCTGTGCCCGTGCCTGTGCCTGTGCCTGTGCCGGAACCGAAGCCAGCGACCAGCCTCCCGCACGCGCCTCTCCCGTCGCCTCCGTCACTCCGCCGGGACCGCCACCGCCGCATCCGCCGGGGTGGGTCGCTTCTCTTCCGGGGCGCTGCTCGTGGTGGCGGCCGGGGTGCGGCCACGGGTGCGGTCCATCTCGCGCCACTCCGGTCGGAGGCCGGACAGGGTGGTGATGACGAAGTAGAGGCCGCCGCACACGAGCAGCACGGGTATGAGCCCCATCGTCGTCACGGTGGCGCCGGCCAGCAGGCCGCCGAGCGGGATCCCGGCCCAGGCGAGGGAGTCGCTGAGGGCGTTGACCCGCCCCAGCAGGTGGCGCGGCACCCGCTCGAAGAGGACGGCGCCGAGGATCGGGTTGAGGAATCCGGAGCCGAAACCGCTCACTACGAAGACGGCGACCACCACGCTCATCGGCACGTCCAGGGCCAGGACGACGAACCGCGGGGCCCCGCAGAGCAGAAAGCCGACGAAGAACACGGTGCGGCGTCGGAGCCGGTGGGCGACGGCCGCCGCGATCAGGCTGCCGGCCACCGCCGCGACCCCCCAGGCCGTCCCGGTCAGGCCGATCGCGGCGGGGCCGCCGCCCGACTCCCGGGCCCAGACCGGGACCAGCACCGTCAGGAACGCCGCGTCCAGGAGGTTGGTCAGTGCGATCGTCACGATGATCGTCAGCAGCAGCGGTTCACGCCGCAGGAACGTGAAGCCTTCTCGGAAGAGCTGCCAGTATCCGGCGGCGGGCCCGCCCTCCCCGGCCTCGGCCGGGGCCGGGGCCGCGACGGCGGCCCGGCCGGTCCCACGCGGCAGCGCGACGGCGATGGCGAGCGAGCCGAGCGCAAAGCCGATCGCATTGGCCGTCAGACCGGCCATCGGGCCGAGCAGGGCGACCAGCGCGCCGCCGACGGCCGGGCCCAGTGTGGTGGCCAGCCGCTCGATCACGCCGGCCAGGCCGGTGGCCCGCTCCAGCGGGACGCGGGCCCGGTCGGCCGCCTCGGGAACCATGACCTCCTTGGCGAGGTCCCCCGGGCCGCGGGCGGCGCCGATCACCGCGACCATGACCAGCAGCAGCCAGAACGGAAGCAGCCCCAGGCCGTGCAGCAGGGGCACCAGGCCGGCGGCGACGGCGCTCACCGCGTCCGTGGTCCAGGAGACGACCCGTGGACCGAGCCGGTCGATCACCGGGCCGGTGAAGGCCTTGACCAGCACGTACGGCGCCAGTTCGACGAACGCGACCACACCGGTCATCGTGGCGCTGCCGGTGGTGGCGAGCACGAACCACGGCAGGGCGATGGCCGACACCCGGGTGCCGGTCAGCGAGATCGCCATCGCCGTCAGCACCCCGGCCAGCGGCCGCAGGCTGCGCGGCCCGACCTCCGGAGCGGCGCCCGCGGAGGGAACCGTGGTCCGCGCGGTCATGATCGCCCCTCCGCCTCGTTCGCGTCCGCGCCGCTCTGCGGTTCCGGCAGCACCTGGACGACCACGGCGACCCGGTCCGTGCCCTCAGGCACGGGCGCCCCCGGGGTGATCCGGCGGTAGCGGGCTATCACCGCCGAGAGGTCTCCGGCCAGGGCCCGGGCCTCCTCCGGGGTGAGCTGAAGCACCATGTCGCTGAGGTCCAGCGCGTTCCGCCACTCGACCGGCATGGTCTCGTACGCGTTGAGCGCCGTCTGAGCGGTCAGGGTGTGCGCCGCCACGATCGAGCGCAGATAGCCGAGCGCCGCCTCGGGATCCTGCTCCGCGAGCTCGGTGTCGGTCCACCACGTCACCTGATGGACCGACTTCCACCAGCGGTCGCGGGCGTTGCCCCGCTCGGTGTCCTCGGCGACGAAGCCCGCGGCCGCGAGCTGGCGCAGGTGGTAGCTGGTCGCACCGGAGTTCAGCCCCAGCTGTTCGGCCAGCCTGGTGGCGGTGGACGGGCCGTTCTTGCGCAGCAGCCCGATCAGCTGCACGCGCACGGGATGGGCCAGGGCCCGCAAGCCCTTGGCGTCGATCACGACATCGGTCTGCGGATCCGGGCCGTGCGGCCACCTGCGGTCATCGGTCATGGCAGCACCATAGAACCGCAAAGAACTCTTCGCAAAGGCTTTTTGCGAAGAACTCTTTGCGGATTCAAACGGGGCGCCGGCCGACGGCCGGGTCCGCACGGGCCGCCGTCAGTCCCGCGCGACCGTCAGCACCACCACCACCGTGAGCCCGCCACCGGGCGTCTGCTCCACCTCCAGCCGGCCCCCGGCCGACCTGACCAGGCCCGATATCGACGGACCCACCCGCTCGGACCCGCCCTCCGGCCCACCCGCACGCCCACCGCCCGCACCGCCGCCGTACGCCCTGCCGAACAGCCACCGCCGCGCCTCCGGCGGTTCCGACGAGCCCCGGTCGACCACCCGCAGCTCGACCCGGGCCGGCTCCGCCGCCCACGGATCCGGCCCGCCGAAGACCTCCGCGAACTCCGCCCGGCCCCAACCGCCCGACCCGCCGGACCCGCCGGAAGCTCCCCCGCCGCCGGGCCGACCGGCCGGCCCCGGCAGCGCGTCGGCCCGCACCAGCACCCGCGTACCCGGCGGGTTGCGGCGGATCGCGTGGTCCACCAGCCCGGCCAGCGCCGCCTCCAGCCGCACCGAGTCGGCGACCACCACCGGCAGCCCCACCGGCACCCGCACGGTCACCGCCGACGCCCGGCCGCCGCCCCGCAGCACCCGCCCCACCAGCTCGGCCGGCTGCACGTGCCGCGCGTCCGGCACGCACCCACCGGCCCGGTCCGTCCAGCGCAACCGCTCCAGCTCCGGCCGCGACAGCGGTTGCGGCCCGGCCATCCCGCCGGGCCCGGAACGCCCGTGACCACCGGCGGCCACCGTTGCGACCGCGCCGCCGAGCGCCCCCGCCCGCCCGACCGGTTCCGGCCGCCCGCCCCCGCCGACCCCCTTGAGCAGCCGAGCGCCCGCCAGCGCCCCGGACCGCCCGAGCGGACCGAGGCCGCCCAGCGCCCGGGCGCCCGACGCGACGTAGCCCCAGAGCTTCCCGCCTGCCATCGTCCTGCCCCTCGTCCCGCGCGGACCGGATCCACCGCCTCCGCGGCGGCCCGGTGCGGGCCGTCTCCCCGGCCCTGGGCCAAGCCTGCGTCCCCGCCGCCCGGGTGACAATCCGGCTCTCGGGCCCCTGGGGGCACTGCCACCCCTCCGACCAGCGGGGCCGTCCCCCGCCGACCGTCGGGAGCACCACACCGGCGCGCGCCCTGCGCCGTGCGCCCCCAAAACCACTGCCCGCCGGTCTCCCGCACCGCCGCCCACCCCGCCGCCCGGCCACCGCCGCATCGCCGCCGCCACCCTCGGGGTCCGGCCGGCTCCGCCCGGCCCGCTCCGCCCGGCGAACCTAGACTGACCCCATGGCCCGGCTCAACGACAAGGTCAGGGAGCTGCTCCAGGAGTACGCCGACCTGATCTCGATCACCGGTGGCGACGGCTTCCGCGCCCGCGCCTACGAGAAGGCCGCCCGGGCGGTCGGCGGCCACCCCGACGACATCGACGGCCTGGACGTCAAGGGACTCCAGCAGATCCCGGGCGTCGGCAGGTCCACCGCCGAGAAGATCGCCGAGTACCTCGCCGACGGGCGGATCGAGGCCCTGGAATCGCTCCGGGCCAAGATCCCGGCCGGCGTCCGCGCCATGATGTCCATCCCCGGCGTCGGCCCGAAGCGCGCCCTCGCCCTCTACCGCGACCTCGGCATCGCCTCCGTCGACGAGCTCGCCGAGGCGATCCGCGCCGACCGGCTGAGCGAGGTGCCCGGCCTGGGCGAGCGCAGCGGCGAGAAGATCCTGCACGGCATCGAGCTGATGCGGCAGTCCGGCGGCCGCACCCTGCTTGACACCGCGACCGCCTTGGCCGACCAGCTCGTCGCGGCACTGCGGGCCGTCCCCGGGTGCACCCGCTGCGCGTACGCGGGCTCGCTGCGCCGGATGCGCGAGACGGTCGGCGACATCGACGTGCTGGCCACCGCCGAGGACTCGGCGCCCCTGATGGCCGCGCTCACCGGACTCCCCTACGCGGCCGAGGTGATCGGCAGCGGGCCGACGAAGACCTCGGTACGCACCACGGAGGGCATCCAGGTCGACCTGCGGGTGG
Organism: Kitasatospora sp. NPDC004723; assembly: GCF_040609255.1. Lineage (NCBI taxonomy): Bacteria > Bacillati > Actinomycetota > Actinomycetes > Kitasatosporales > Streptomycetaceae > Kitasatospora > Kitasatospora sp. NPDC004723. The sequence continues at coordinate 60,458 of NZ_JBEXJT010000025.1, forward strand.
TCCCCGAGGAGGACTGGGGCGCGGCGCTGGTGTACTTCACCGGCTCCAAGGCGCACAACATCAAGCTCCGGACGATGGCGGTCCGGGCCGGGCTGAAGCTCTCCGAGTACGGGCTGTTCGAGGCCGAGGGCGGCGCCAAGATCGTCTCGGCGAGCGAGGACGAGGTGTACGCGGCACTCGGCCTGCCGTGGATCGCGCCACCGCTGCGCGAGGACCGGGGCGAGATCGAGGCCGCCCTGCGCGGCGAACTGCCGGAGCTGGTGACCGAGGCGGACCTGCGCGGCGACCTGCACACCCACACCGACCTGACCGACGGCCTGGCCACCCTGGAGGAGATGATCGACACCGCGGCCGCCCGCGGCTACGCCTACTTCGCGGTCACCGACCACGCCCCGGACCTGGTGATGCAGCGGATGACCGACGAGAAGATGCTCGCCCAGCGCGAGCGGCTGCGCGAACTGGCGGGGCGCCACCGGCGGATGCGGCTGCTGCACGGTACCGAGCTGAACATCGGACCGGACGGCACCGTGGACTGGCCGGCCGAGTTCCTGGCCGGGTTCGACGTCTGCGTGGCGTCGGTCCACTCGCACTTCGGCGCGGACCGCGACGCCCAGACCCGCCGGCTGATCCGGGCCTGCGAGAACCCGCACGTGCACGTCATCGGCCACCTCACCACCCGGCGGATCGGCCGGCGCGGGCCGATCGACGTCGACCTGGACGCCGTGTTCGCGGCCGCCGCCCGGACCGGCACCGCCGTCGAGATCAACAGTTCGCCGCAGCGCCTCGACCTGCGCGACGAGGACGTGCTCCGGGCCAAGCGCCACGGCGTGAAGTTCGCGATCGACAGCGACGCGCACGCCACCCCGCACCTCGCCTACCCCCGGTACGGGATCGGCACGGCGCAGCGCGCCTGGCTGACCGCCGAGGACGTCATCAACACCTGGCCGTGGCAGCGCCTGAAGCGGTTCCTGCGCAAGGACGCGCTGCGCGACTGACCCGCCCGCCCGATTCGGGCAACTCGGGATGGTTCAGGAGAAATCTTCCCGGAGCCTCTGGTGCATCCACCATCCCGGGCGCATCATGGTAGTGGACCTGCGGGGTCGTCGAGGAAGTTCGACCGCAGGAGGCAGTGGCGACAGATCGAGACGGATCAGGGTCTGCCGCTGGTACCTCGGTCGACGATCGAACCACATGGCCGGAGGACGTCACGTCCGGAGGCCAGCCTCCACCTCGCAGGTTCCGCACGCCCCGCCACCGACCACCGACCGTCAGCCGCGTCACTGCGCGGGCGGCACCGCGTAGCCCATCTCCCACGCGTGCACGGCGATGCCGACCCGGTTCTGCACCCCGAGCTTGCGCTGGATGCTGGCCACATGGGTCTTCACCGTGCCCGGGGAGATGAACAGCTCGGCGGCGATGTCCGCGTTGGTCCGCCCGGCCGCGACCTGGCCGGCGATCTCCACCTCGCGTTCGGTCAGCGGCGCCGCCGGAGCGGAGCGCCGGTCCATCCGCCGGGGCGCGGCCATGTGCCGCAGCAGCCGCACCGTGACCGACGGGCTGATCAGGCTCTCCCCGCCCGCCGCCGCGCGAACCGCCTCGGCCAGCAGCGCCGGACCGGAGCGCTTCAGCAGGAACCCGGAGGCCCCGTGCCGCAGCGCCGGGTAGACGTACTCGTCGAGGTCGAAGGTGGTCAGCACCACCACCCGCACCGGTGTCACCGCCCCCGGAGCGGCCAGCCGCCTGGTCAGCTCCAGCCCGTCCATCCGAGGCATCCGGATGTCCACCAGCGCGACGTCCGGGCGCAGTTCCGCCGCGAGTTCGAGCGCGGCGACGCCGTCGGCCGCCTCGCCGACCACGGTGATGTCGGGCTGGGCGTCCAGGATCCGCCGTACGCTCCGGCGCACGGCCTCCTGGTCGTCGGCGATCAGCGTGCGGATGGGTTCCGGGTTCGGACTCGTCACGCACGGCAGTCTCGCACGGCGGTGACAGACGGCGGTGACGCGCGCCGCTCCGAGAGGCCGGGACTCAGGCGGGCCCGGCGCCCTTGAGGTCGGTCTTCTTCCCGTCGCGCAGCACGGCCGTGTTCAACGGCACCTCGACGCGGAACCGCGCGTCGCAGTTGGCGAAACCCGAACAACTCGCCTCCAGGGTCAGCGTGTTCTCCTCCAGTACCCAGCTGCTCCGCTCCTTGCCGATCCCGTCCGCCTTGAACCACCGGGTCACCTTGACGTCCTGACGGTCCGCCGCGACCAGGTCGGTCGGCACGTGGTGCAGCGCGACGACGTTCAGGGTGCTGCCGCTGAACGTGAAGACCGTCGACTCGGGATCGGCGTCCCCCGCCTTGGCGCAGCCGGCGACGGCGGTCAGCAGAACGGTCACCGCCAAGGCCGCACCCGCGACGGGTATCCGGCCCGCGCCCGGCCCCGGCCGCCGTCCGGGCCCGAGGCGACGGCGACCTCGACGGCCCCGGACGGAAGCCGGCGCGGCGACGGCCGCGTCGAGCCGGTTCGGATCGGCGGGCACAACAGGTTCTGCGCGAACGGCGGGCACAACACGCACGGCGGGCACGGCGGGCACGGCGGGCACGGCGGTCATGGCGGTCATGGCGGTCATGGCGGCTTCTCCTTCGACGGGCGCGTCGGTCACGGCTACGAGCATCCCCTCCCGCCGCGCCGCCGCCATCTGCCGATCGGCAGATCTTCGACCAGCGATTTCCCCCGCCACCCCTGCCGATCGGCCTACCTGACGGGCAGTTCGCAGCCGGTCCGCCACCCCGCCGGCCGCAGCGGCCCCGCCTCCAGCGTGCCGCCGTGCGCGGCGAGCCGTTCGGCGAGCCCCACCAGCCCGGTACCGCCGCTGCCCGGTCGCCGCCGGAGCAGGCCCCTGACCCCGGAGCCGCCCCCGCCGTCGTCGCTCACCGACACCACGACCGCGGCCACCACGCCCCCGCCGGCTCCCGGATCCCCGCCGCCGCCCGGCCGCACCTCCACCCGCACCACCGCCTCCCCGGCTCCTGGCGCGTGCCGCCGCACATTGGTCAGTGCCTCCAGTACCGCCGCGTACGCGGTGGCCTCGGCCTCCCCGGAGAGCAGGCCCACGGCCTCCGGCGCCGCCTCCAGCCGGGCCCGGGTCGGCCCGGTCGTGCCGAAACGTTCCACCAACTCCGGCAGGTCAGCCAGCCCGTACACGCGGGTCGCCCCCGGCGTGCCCGCCCCGGCGTGCACGCCGCCCCCGTCCTCGCGCGGCTCCCGCAGCGCGCCCACCATCGCGTCCATCGAGTCCAGTGCCCGCAGCCCGGCCTCCTCCAGGCGGCGCAGCAGGGCCGCCGTCTCCTCCGGTGTCTGGCCCGGCAGCTGCCCGGCCTGCGCCTCCAGCACGATGCCGGTGATCTCGTGCGCCACGAAGTCGTGCAGCCCGCGCGCCACCTCCAGCCGCTGTTCGCGCCGGGCCCGGGAGACCGCCCGCTCGCGCCGCGCGTCCAGCACCCGCAGGTAGAGGCAGACCCCGACCACCACGGTCAGCGGAAGCAGCGAGAGCAGCACGGCAGCCAGCGAACCGGCCCAGGCCGCGCCCGGCGTCCGCAGGGTCCAGCGCAGCGGAACGGCCGCCACCGCCGCGACCGCCAGCGTGCCGACCGCACCCGCCCACCGGCCGCGGGAGCGCCGCGCCACCCGCCCGGCGAGCACCACCAGCGCCGTCCACTCGAACGGCAGCCAGAACGCGGACAGCCGGTACGGGCCCGAGTAGGCGAGGTCGAGCAGCAGCGAGAGCGCCGCCACACCGCCCGCCGCCCCCGCGAGCGTCACCCGCCGCCACGGCCAGGGCAGCACGGCCGTCAGGACCACCACCGCGGCCAGGGACGCCAGGAGCAGCGCGGCCGCACGCTGCCCCGGGTGCGCCAGTACGACGGGCAGCAGGACGGCGCACGCCGCCACCGCCCCCACGGGCCTGCGCAACCGCGCGCCGACAGCGGACGACGCACCGGGTGTGGACGGCACCGGGCCGGACTCGACAGGCATGGCTCCGAGCCTACGGTCCGGCCGCCCACCGCCCTTCGCCCCCTCCCGGGCCCGGCCCGTATCCTCCGAAGCCATGACGAAGGTGTACGTGCTGGACGGCACGCGGATCGGTACGACGGACGACTTCTGGCGCGCGATCGGCGAGGCGGTCAACGGCCCCGGAGGCTACTTCGGCCGGAACCTCGACGCCCTCGCCGACTGCCTCGGCGGCGGGTTCGGCACGCCGGACGACGACGACTTCGTGGTGGAGTGGCACGACCACCGGGCCTCCCGCGAGCACCTGGGCCACGCCGAGACGGCCCGTCAGCTGGAGCTCCGGCTGGCGCGCTGCCACCCCACGAACCGCCCGGCCGTGGCCGCCGAGCTGGCCGAGGCGCGAGCGGGACGCGGGCCGACGGTGTTCGACTGGCTGGTCACGATCTTCGAGGAGCGCGCCCCGGGCGTCCTGCGGCTCCTGTGACGTCCCCGAAGCCGCGCCCGAAGCCGCCCGCACGGTACCGTTCGTCCGGACCGGCACCGGCGCCCCGGCCGAGAGCACGGAACACCGAAGCACGGAGCGCGGGCACGCGCACGGAACACGGAACACGGACACGGACACGGACACGGACACGGAGACCGAAGCGGAGGACCACCCCGATGAGCGAAGCGCCGCCCGACTACGGCCGGCTCGCCGCCGTCGGCCCGTACTTCGCCCTGGACGCCGCCACCGGGCCCGCCCAGGCCCCGCCACCGGGCTTCCGGCCGCTACGGGAGTTCTACGCCCCGGGCCCGGACGGGCCGTTGGCCCGACGGGTGCGGGAGGTGGCCCGGCGCCTGGGCACCGCCGAGCCACGGGTCGCGGCGTCCATCCTGCACCTCGGTCTGGCCGCCAGGTTCTGCTCGGTGGGCCTCGGCGCGGCCGTCCTGCTCGGTGAGGTGCCCGACCTCGGGCCGGAGCGGGCCTGGGTCCGGGTCCCCGAGCAGGGGCCGATCGACCTGTGGCTGCCGTACTCGCCCCCGCCGGAGCCGGCCGCCCCGGCCGACCGGGCCCCGCTCGCCGACCGCGTCCGGCGGACCGTCGTCGAGGGGCAGTTGGCGGACCTGGCGGCGGCCGTCCGGTCCGTGGTCCCGCTCTCCGAGGGGCTCCTGCGCGGCAACGCGGCCTCCGCCCTGGCCGGCGCGCTGCGGATGCTGGACGCCCACGCCCCGCACGTCCCCCCGGCCCGGGCACTCGTCGCCGAGTTGCTCGACCGTCCGCCGCTGGCCGGAACCGGCACGCTCACCGGGACGCCCACCGGCGCGGCGTTCCGGCGCACCAGCTGCTGCCTGTACTACCGGGTCGGCCCGCAGGCCGGCGTCTGCGGCGACTGCTGCTTCACCCGCCCCCCGGGTGTTCGCCGAACCGGGCCCGCGGATGTGCGCCGGCCCGGCCCGGGTCAGCGTTCCAGCGTCGCCGCCAGCAGGTTCGGGTCGGCCATCGTGAAGTAGGCGGCGCTCGGCACGTACACCGTGTCCCCGCCGATGCCGACCGCGGTGGGGTTGGAGAGGCCGTCCGCCGCGTCGAGGACGGTGTGCCGGGAGCCGTCCGGGCCGAGGTGCACGACCTCACTGGCGGGGTTGAGCGCCGCGAGCAGGTCGTCACCAGGACCGACGAAGGCGAAGTCGTCGAGCCCGGCGAGGCCGTCGGCGCGGACCTCCGCCGGACCGGCCGCGCCGTCCGGGCGCACCGGGATGCGCAGCAGGGAGCCGGTGTCGGTGTTGCCGACCCACACGGCGCCGCGGTGCACCTTGAGGCCGTTGGCGCCGAAGGCGCTGACCGGCTTGAGCAGGGCGTCGTCCGACCAGACCGCCGGGGCGCCGCCGTCCAGCGGGACGGTCCAGACCAGGCCGAGCGCCGAGTCGGAGGAGTACAGCACGCCCGCGGGCGCGTCCAGCGCGAGGCCGTTGGGCAGGCTGTCCGCGGGGAGCGCGGCGATCCGCTCGGGCGCGCCGCCGGGGCAGAGCCGCCAGATGCCGGTGAGGTCCGCGGTACCGGTGGCGTAGCCGAAGTACAGCGTGCCGTCGTGGGCGCGGACCAGTCCGGAGACGGCGGCGTGGCCGAGCACGGGGGTCGCCGGGTGCGCGGGCTCGGGCAGGGTGGCCAGGACGGTGAGGCGGCCGCCCGGGTCGACGCGGCCGACCTGGCGGGCGAAGGAGAAGGTGAGGTCCACCGAGCCGTCGGGTTCCACCGCGATGTTCTCGGGCTGGAGGTGCTGGGCGATGTCGAAGTGGGCGACGATCCGGGGGTCGGAGAGCGGCGGTGCCACGGCCACGGCCGGTGTGGCGGCGAGCAGCGCCAGCGCCAGGACGGCGGCCGGGGCACCGGACAGCAGGGCGGCCGGGGCCGGGCGGGCGGCGCGGCGGAACGGTCGGGGCACGGCGGGACTCCTCAGGGGGACGGCGGATGGCGGCCCTCGTCAGCACAGCACGCGCGCCCGGTGGCCCCGGCGGCGCCGGGCTGTGCCGCCGCGAGGATCGCCCGGTCGGCCGCGCGTCGACGCCCGGCGCCCTGACGGGCAGCGACGGCGGGGCCCGCGACCGGCTTGTCCAGAACCGGTCGCGGGCCCCTGATCCCCACCGGGCGCCGATGCCCTTGGCACCCGGTGAAGCAGTGCGGCGTCCCACGCTCCCACGGTCCCACGACCGCGCGTGCGCCCGAACGGTCAGACCGCGACCGCCGACTCCTCCATCTCCTCCTCGGCCCCGGAGTTCTCGGTCCCGAACTCCTCCGTCCCGACCTCCTCCGTCCCGAACTCCTCGGTGCCGGAACCCGCGGCCTCACCGCCCGCCTGCTCGCCCGTCGCCCGGCCGCGCCTCTCGTACAGCCCCGCACCGGTCACCAGCACACCCGCGGCCACCAGCCAGAGCACCAGCACCAGCACGTCCCCGCCGAACCCGGCGCCGCCGTCGAAGTACAGCAGGCTGCGCGCGCCCTCCAGGAAGCCGGCGCCGGTCCAGAAGGAGTGCAGCCCACCGAAGAACCCGTTCTGCAGGTCCGACCGGTAGACACCGCCCGAGCTGGTGAAGTTCAGCATCACGAACAGCACCATCATGGCCGGCGTCCGGCACGAACGCGCCGACCAGGTCGCGGTCGAGCAGCCGCTGCTCGGCGGTCGCGCGGTCCGGCAGCGTGCTGACGTCCAGCGCGCCGCCCGCCGCCGCCTGCACGGCGCCACCCCGCCCCCTACGGCGCTACCCCAGCTCGAACACGCCGTACGAGAACCCGTCCGCCTGCAGCTCGCCCCCCGCGCCGACGCGCACGCCCTGCACGTCCAGCGGCCGAGCCCGGCCGTGCCCGCCGAGCGCCACGTCCGCCGGCACCACCGCCGGATCCCGGCGCGGGTTGACCGCCACCAGGTACCGCCCGGCGCGGGTGTAGACCAGCGGGTACCCGGCGTGCCGCACCTCCACCGAGCCCCGCGCGCCCAGCCCCGGGTGCGCCCGGCGCAGCGCGATCAGCCGCCGCACGGTGTGCAGCAGCGAGGTCGGGTCGGCCCGCTGGGTGGCGACGTCCGGCCGGTGCGGGTCCGGGTCGACCGGCAGGTAGAGCCGCTCGGCGGGCGCGGTGGAGAAGCCCGCGTTCGGGCCGGGCGCCCACTGCATCGGGGTGCGCGAGCCGGCCCGGTTGTACGTCGGAGTGAGCCCGCTGCCCTCGGTGTCCGGCAGGTCCGGCACGAACCGCATGCCGATCTCGTCGCCGTAGTAGACCGCCGGCAGGGTCGGCCAGGTGAGCAGCAGGGCGAAGGCCGGGGCCAGCTGGTCGGCGGAACGCGGACCGGTCGCCAGCCGGGAGAAGTCGTGGTTGGCGGTGGGGAGGGCGATGTGCCCGGTGCCCTCGGTGAGTTCGGCCGCCGAGCGCCAGGCGTCCAGGAACACCTGCGGTGTTCCGCGCCCCTCGGCCTCGAAGTAGCACGGGCCCTGCTTCCAGTACTCCTTCACCGTCCCCGCGTTGTTGTTCCACAGCGAGCGCAGCGGCAGGCCGTCATCCGTGCCGCCGAACTGGAGCAGGAAGTCGGCGTGGAAGCCGGCGGTGACGGCGGCGGCCGGGTCGCCCCACTCGGCGAACAGGGCCGCCTGCGGGTGGTCGCGGTCGAGCCAGTCGCGCAGTTCGGTCCAGAGCTTGCCGGTCTCGACGAAGCCGGGGTCGTCCTTGACCAGCGAGGACGCCATGTCGACCCGGAAGCCCGACACGCCGAGGCCGAGCCAGCGGGCCATGATCGCGCGCAGCGCGGCGCGGTTGGCGCGCGGGCCCTCGGCGTCCACCGACTGGCGCCAGGGCTCGTCCGGATTGCCGCGCGCGTAACCGAAGTTGAGCGCCGGCTGGCAGTCGAAGAAGTTCGGCCGGTACCAGCCGGTCCGCTCGCCCGGGGAGGCGACGAAGCCCTCCACCGGCCGCTCCGACCAGATGTAGCGGTGGTCGGACGGGTCCTGCGCCGATGCGCGGAACCAGGGGTGCTGATCGGAGGTGTGGCCGGCGACCAGGTCCAGCAGCACCCGGATGCCCCTGCGGCGCGCCGCCTCGACGAGGGCGGCGAGGTCCTCGGTGGTGCCGTAGCGCGGGGCGGGGGTGAGGTAGTCGGTGACGTCGTACCCCGCGTCGCGGAACGGCGAGGCGAAACACGGGTTCAGCCAGACCGTGTCCACGCCCAGCCAGGCGAGGTGGTCGAGGTGGTCGGTGATGCCCGCGAAGTCGCCGATGCCGTCGCCGTCGGAGTCGGCGAAGGTCTGGGGGTATATCTGGTAGAGCACGGCGTCGGTCAGCCAGTCGGGGCCGGGGCGGGTCGAGGTCATGGGTGGATCCTCCTGCCGGGTGCCGGGGGGCTACCGATTCTCGTCGAATCCCGGCCGCCCCAACAGTCCGGCCCGGCCACTCCTGGACCGTCGCGCGGTTCCCGGAAGCAGCGCCCGGCCCGACCGTGCGCCCTCCCGAGCCCCTTCCACTCCCCCGCGCCCCCGCCGCCACCGTTCCCGCCACCCCGCCGCCACCGCTGCCGCCCGGTGGCCCGGCCCACCACAACCGGGGCCGGCCGCCGGGCGAGTCCGTCAGCGGGACGCGCAGGCCTGCGTGAACGCCCGCGCCCGCCGGGTGATCTCGGCCCAGTCCCCGGCCGCGACCACCTCCGGCGCCACCACGTCCGTCCCGGCGCAGACCGCCAGCGCGCCGTGCGCCAGGAACTCCGCCGCGTTGCCCGCGTTGACGCCGCCGGAGGCGACCAGCGGGACGTCCGGGTACGGCCCGCGCAGGTCCTTGAAGTAGCCGGGTCCGAAGGCCCGGGCCGGGAAGATCTTCACGGCCGCGGCGCCGAGGTCGACCGCCTGGGCCACCTCGGTCGCGGTGAGCGCGCCAAGCACCACGGGGACCCCGGCCGCGTGCGCGGCGTGCGCCACCTCGGCGCGCAGACCGGGGGTGACCAGGAACGTCGCGCCGGCGGCGAGGCCGCTTTGGGCCTGCTCGGCGGTGAGCACCGTGCCGACGCCGACGCGGTGGCCGGCCTGCGCCGCCTTTTCCAGATGGATCGTCACATCAGGTGTGGTGAAGGTGAATTCGGTCCAGGTGATGCCGCCCTCCGCCAGTGCGGCGCAGAGCGCGGCGGCGTCCGGTATCCGGGGGGCGCGGACGACCGCGATCACCGGTTCGGCGGCGAGCGCGGCCCGCGTCTCCGTCACGACGGCCGCGTCGGGGGCCGTCCGACGGCCCGGACCCGGGTCGGCGGGGCTCGGGTTCACAGCGCCCACAGCGCTCACGGGGCTCACGGGGCTCGCAGGACTCGGGTTCGCGGGATTCACAGGGTTTCCATCCATTCACTCGAATTCACGGACCACTCGGCGTCATGGCGTCCGGGCCTCATACGGCCTCCGCCCCCCGACCGGTCCGGCGCAGCGCCCGGCCGGGGCGCGCACCGGTGGTGCGGCCCTGCTCCACGACGGCGGTGCCGTTGACGTAGACGTGCTCGATGCCGACGGCGGGCCGCCGGGGCTGTTCGAAGGTGGCGGCATCCTGGACCCGGTCGGGATCGAACAGGACGAGGTCGGCGTGGTACCCGGCGGCGATCCGCCCGCGCCGGTGCAGGCGCAGCCGGGCGGCCGGCCGGCCGGTCATCCGGGCGACCGCCTCCTCCAGCGTCAGTACGCCCAACTCCCTGACGTAGCGGGACAGGTAGCGCGGGAAGGTGCCCCAGGCACGCGGGTGCGGCCGGGCGCCGACGAGCAGTCCGTCGCTGCCGGCGGTGTGCGCGCGATGGCGCATGATCGCCCGGACGTTCTCCTCGTGGCCGACGTGCTGGAGGATGGTGGTGGCCAACTGGTCGCGGAGCAGCAGGTCGAGGAAGACCTCGGTGCCGCTGCGCCCCTGCGCGTCGGCGAGTTGGGCGACGGTCCGGCCGACGGCGTCGGCGAGTTCGGGGGTGCCGACGCCGGAGAGCTGGATGGTGGCCCAGTCGGTGACCACGCCGTGGCAGCCGTCGCTGCCCTTCTCCTCCACCTCGTACCGGATCCGCTCGCGCGCGGCCGGGTCGACGAGCCGGGTCAGGGTGGCCTGCGGGCCGCCCTCGGTGGCCCAACCGGGCAGCAGGGCCGCCAGGGTGGTGGAGCCGGGCAGGTAGGGGTAGCTGTCCAGGGTGAGGTCCACGCCGTCGTCGAGCGCGCGGTCGACCAGGTCCAGCAGTTCGCCGGCCCGGCCCTCGTTGACGCCGAAGTTCATCGTGGCGTGGGTGAGGTGGAGCGGGCAGCCGGACCGTCGGGCGATCTCGACCATCTCCGCGTACCCCTCCAACGCGCCCGCGCCGTAGGAGCGCTGGTGCGGGGCGTGGAAGCCGCGGTAGCCGGCGACGACCCGGCAGAGCTCGACCAGCTCCTCGGTCCTGGCGTACATGCCGGGCGCGTACGTCAGGCCGCTGGACATGCCGACCGCGCCCTCGGCGAGGCCCTGCGCCAACAGCTCGCGCATCCGGTCGAGTTCGGCCTCGCTCGGGGCGCGGTTCTCCCAGCCCATGGCGAGCATCCGCAGCGAGCCGTGCGGCACCAGGTAGCAGGCGTTGACGGCGGGGCCGGTCCGGTCCAGCCGGTCCAGGTAGCCGCCGACGGTCCGCCAGTCCCAGTCGAAGCCGTCCGGGTCGCCGTTCCAGCCGGCGATCTGGCGGCGCAGCGCGGGCAGCGTGCGGTCGTCGACCGGCGCGTAGGACAGGCCGTCCTGGCCGAGGACCTCGCAGGTCACGCCCTGGGTGACCTTGGCCGGGTGCTCGGGCTCGCGCAGCAGGGCCAGGTCGGAGTGGGCGTGCATGTCGATGAAACCGGGGGCCAGCACCAGCCCGTCCGCGTCGACCACCCGGACCGCGCCGCCCGCCGCCGCGCCGCCCGCCGTTGTACCACCCGCCGTTGTGCCGGGACCGGCGACCTCGACGATCATCCCGTCGGCGATCCGCACGTCCGCCCGGTACCGCCCGGCGCCCGTGCCGTCGACGACCGTGGCGCCCCGGAACACCGTCGCACCGCGAGCCCCCGCGCCGCGAGCCGCTGCCCCGCGAGCCGCTTCCCCGCGAGCCCCCGCCCGGCCGTCAGCCGGTTCGCCGCCCATCAGAAGAACGTCCTGACCAGGCCGGTGACCTTCGGCTCGGCCGCCGAGGCGTCGTCCAGCACCGGGATCAGCGCCCACTTGTCGAACGCGGTGCACGGGTGCGAGATCCCCAGCCGCAGCACGGCGCCGACCGGGGCGAGGTCGCCCGCGTCGCGCAGGAAGGCGTGCTGGTCGTTGAGCGCGGTGATCCGCGCCGCCGTGCCGGTCAGCTCGGCGCCGCCCCGCACCCGCTGCGGCTCCGGCAGGCCCTCGTCGAACGGCAGGTCGCGCTTGCCCGCGTCCAGCAGCGCCAGCTGCGGCTCCGGCCTGGACACCACCCGGGCCCAGCCGTGCAGGGCCGGGCGCAGCGCCCCGCCGTCGCGGCCGGCCCCGCGGGCGAGCGGCGAGATGCCCCGGTAGAAGCCGTCGTCGTGGGCCACGTACGCGCCCGAGCGCAGCACCACGAACGCCTCCGGCAGCGCGCCCAGCTCCTCGGCCACCAGGTCGAAGTAGGCGCTGCCGCCCGCCGTCACGACCGGCGCGGCGCCGTCCGCGTACCGGCCGGCGAGCCGCCCGTGCAGTTCGGCCAGCGACCGCAGGTAGCCGCGGACGGCGGCGAGGCCGCCCTCGCTCGCGTCGTGCGCCAGCGCGCCCTCGTAGCCGCCGATGCCGGCCAGCCGCAGGGTCGGGGCGCTGCGGACGGCCTCGGCGATCTCCACCGCCGCGTCGACGGTGCGCGCGCCGGTGCGCCCGCGCGGGCCGCCGAGTTCGACCAGCACCTCGACCGGGCGCTCGGCGCCGGCCGCGCGCAGCGCCTCGTCCATCAGCCGGACGCTGTCGACCGAGTCCACCCAGGAGGCGAAGGCGAAGTCCGGGTCGGCGGCCAGCTCACCGGCCAGCCAGCGCAGGCCCGCCGGGTCGAGCAGCGAGTTGGCGAGCAGCACCCGCCGCACGCCGAAGGCGCGGGCGACGCGCAGCTGCGGCAGGTTGGCGAGGGTGATGCCGTGGCTGCCGGCGGCCAGCTGGTCCTGCCAGAGCGCGGGCGCCATGGTGGTCTTGCCGTGCGGGGCGAGCGCCACACCGGCGTCGGCGCACCAGCGGGCCATGGTGCGCAGATTGTGGTCGAGGGCGCCCGCGTCGAGGGTGAGCAGCGGGGTGCCGAGGTCGGCGAGGGTGGGGCCGGTGGCCAGGTACTGGCGGACGGTCAGGCCGGCGGCGGCCGGTGGCAGCGCTTTGAACCGCCAGTCGAGCACTTCCTCGGCCAGGGCCGCCACCGCTCGGGTGTCGAGGCCAGGGCCGGGGCCGGTACCGCTGCTTGCGAAGGTCTGGTCCACCGTCTTCCTCCATCTGCCATGTTGCAACATACGCAATGAGGGTTGCACATGCTGGCAACACGGTTCTAGCATCGGCGCCGGACGAAGGTCAACGACAGCCGCCCGCCACCGGCGGGTCAGGCAGGCTCGCCACAGCACCCCCCACCCGGCCGGGCCGCAGCACTCCGAGGAGCCCAGCAGATGCCACGCCAGGACGCCGCCGTGAGCCCGGGCACCCCACAGCCCGACCGTCCGACGGTCGCCCCGTCCACCCCGTCCGCCCCCGGCTCCTCCGGACCTGCCCCGGTGGCCGTCTGCGTGGGCGAGTCGATGGCCGTCCTCCTCCCGGACCGGCCCGGCCCCCTGGAGTCGGTGGAGACCTTCAGCCTCTCGGTCGGCGGCGCCGAGTCCAACGTGGCCGGCGCCCTGACCGCCCTGGGGGTGCCGAGCGCCTGGATCAGCCGGGTCGGCGACGACGGTTTCGGCCGCCGCCTGCTCGGCGAGCTGACCGCCCGCGGCGTGGACGTCTCCGCGGTGGCCGTCGACCCGCACCGCCCGACCGGCCTCTACCTCAAGGAGGTCGGCGGCACCACCGGCGAGCGCCACGACCTCGGTCCGGGCCGCAGCCGGCTGCACTACCACCGGCGCGGCTCGGCCGCCGCCGCCCTCTCGCCCGCCCTGCTGACCGACCCGGCCGCCGCCCGGCTGCTGGACGGGGCCCGGCTGCTGCACCTGTCCGGCATCACCGCCGCCCTCTCCGACGACTGCCTCGCGCTGCTCCGCGCCCTGCTCGCCGACCGCCGCCCCGGCCGGCTGGTCAGCTTCGACCTCAACTGGCGCCCCGCGCTCTGGCGCGAGCGCGACCCCTCGGTGCTGCCGCCGCTGCTCGACGCCGCCGACCTGCTGCTGCTGGGCGCCGACGAGGCCGAGACCGCCTTCGGCACCGGCGACCCGCAGGAGCTGCGCCGACGCTTCCCCTCCCCCGCCACCCTGGTGGTCAAGGACGCCGCCCGTCTGGTCACCGCGATCGGGCGCGACGGCAGCGCGGTCGGCGAGCCGGCCCTGGCGGTCGAGGTGGTCGAGGCGACCGGCGCCGGCGACGCCTTCGCCGCCGGCTACCTGGCCGGCACCGTCCGCGGCCTCGACCAGCGCCGCCGGCTGCGACTGGGCCACCTGAGCGCGGCCTGCGCGCTGACCGCCCACGGCGACCAGGCCGAACTGCCGCCCGCCGCGGTGGTCGCCGCCCTGCTCGACGCCGCACCCGAGGACTGGGCGGCCACCCGGGTATCGGCGGATGGCATCGTGTCTCCTGTCCTGTCCGCCCCGACCGCCCCCGCGCGCACCACGGAGACCGCCGCCCCCGGGGGCGGTGCCGCCGACCCTCGACCGGCCGCCGCCCCGGCCCTTGGAGCACCATGAGCCAGACCGTCACCCGCGCCCTGCGCATCCTCGCCGAGCTCGGCGAGGGCGAGCGCTCCCTGGACCAGCTGGCCGAGGTGCTCGGCGTGCACAAGACGACCGTGCTGCGACTGCTCCAGTCCCTCGAAGAGGAACGATTCGTCTACCGGGACGCCGGCTACCGCTACCACCTGGGCGCCGGCCTCTTCGCCCTCTCCGGCCTCGCCCTGGAGCAGCGCGGGGTGCGCCGGATCGCCGCCCCGCACCTCGCGGAGCTGAACGCCGCCACCGGCCAGACCGTGCACCTGGCCGCGTACGAGGGCGGCGAGGTGGTCTACATCGACAAGTACGACTCCCGCCACCCGGTGCGGATGTACTCGCGGATCGGTCTGCGCGCCGCCCTGCACAGCGCCGCGGTCTCCAAGGTGCTGCTCGCCGACCTACCCGTGCCGGAGCGGCGCCGGGTGGTGGCCGGGATCGACTTCGTCCCGCACACCCCCCGCACCCTGGCCACGCCCGAGGCACTGCTCGCGGAGCTGGAGAAGGTCGCCGCCCAGGGCTGGGCGCAGGACCACGCCGAGCACGAGGCGTTCATCAACTGCGTGGCCGCGCCGATCCGGGACGCCAGCGGCCGGGTGGTGGCCGCCGCCTCGATCTCCGTGCCGGACGTCGTCCTCCCGTACGAGCAGGTGCTGGAACTGCTGCCGCAGCTGCTCGCCACCACCCGGGCGATCTCCGCCGACTGCGGCCAGCCCCCGAACCACCCCTGAACCCGCCGCACCCGCGACACCGTCCAAGAACCCCGCGACACCCCCGAACCCCCGAATCCCCGACCGCACCCCACCGAGGAAGCGAACCCGCATGAGCGACAAGACCGAGATCCGCACCGACGGCGCCCCCGCCCCGGCCTGGATGTTCTCCCAGGGCGTCCGCAAGGGCCCGATCCTCCAGGTCTCCGGCCAGGGCCCGCAGGACCCGGCCACCGGCGAGTACCTGTACCACGGCGACGTGAAGGCGCAGACCCGCCGCACGCTGGAGAACGTCAAGGCGATCGTCGAGGCGGGCGGTGCCACCATCGAGGACGTGGTGATGTTCCGCGTGTACCTCACCAAGCGCGCCGACTTCCCGCTGATGAACGAGGTCTACGCCGAGTTCATCGAGGAGAACGTCAAGCCGGGCGGCGTGAAGCCGTGCCGCACCACGATCTTCGTCGAACTGCCGCAGGAGCCGATGCTGGTGGAGATCGACGCCCAGGCGGTCGTCGGCTGACCCCGCCGTCACCGTCGAAGGGCCCGGACCTCGCGTCCGGGCCCTTCGTGTTTCCGCCCACCCGGCGCCTTGCCCTGCCACCCCCCACATCGTTAGGTTAGGCTCACCTAACCAACAGGCAGGCAGCCAGCCGGAGGTCCCGAACCCATGAGCCCGCACCCCCTCGACGCCGCGACCACCCCGGCCGGCGGGACCGCCGAAGCGGCCGCCGCCGAGCCGAGCGCCGCCGAACGGATCGGCAGCCTGCTCACCGCCACCTCCTCGGTCGTCCTCCGGGCCAACGGCGAGCACCACGAACTCACCACCCCCGTCTCGGTGCACGGCTCCCGGCTGCGACTGCGCGCCCCGCTCGACGCCCCGCTCACCGTCGCCGCCGCCCGCGAACAGGACGGCCTCGCCGTCGTGCTCGACCTCACCGACATCGCCCCGGTGGCCGTCCGCGACCGGGTCCGCGGCCGCCTCACCCTGGCCGGCCGGCTCCACCTCACCCACCTCGCCGACGACGGCCTCAGCGTCCACCTCCGCCTGGACGTCGCCCACGCGGTGCTCTCCACCCCGTACGGCACCACCGCGATCACCGGCGCCGACCTCGCGGCCGCCGCCCCCGACCCGCTCGCCCGCTTCGAGGCCGGTCTGCTCACCCACCTGGCCGACGGCCACCGGGACGCGCTCGACCTGCTCACCCGTCTGGTCGACCCGGCACTGCTCGCCGCAGGACCCGCCGTCCGACCGCTCGCCCTCGACCGGTACGGCCTGGTGCTGCGCCTGGACCACCCGCAGGGCCACCGCGACGTCCGGCTGGTCTTCCCCGAACCCGCCCGCGACGCCGACGAGTTCGGCCACCGGGTGCACCAACTGGTGACCGCCGCCGAACAGGCGCTCCCCACCCGCCGCCACTGAGCCGCCAACCGCCGAGGCAGCAGCACCCACTGATGCACCGTCAGGCCCCGACCGGTGCCGCGCCGTCGGAGCGCTCCGCCGCGTCCGCCAGGACGATCCGCCCCATCCGGGCGTACCGGTCCGGACGGCGGGCGCGCATCCACAGCGCCAGCCCGATCCCGCCCAGGAAGGTGCCGATCACCAGGAACGGGATCAGCCGGAACAGCAGCGTGCCGGCGGCCGCACCGGCGGCGGCCTCCCGGTTGACCACCAGCAGGACCACCACCCCCGCCATCGCCACCCCGCCGACCAGCGGCGCCACCAGCGTCCGGAACCAGTGCGCGGTCCCCGGATGACGGCCCAGCACGTGGAAGTAGCCGACCACCGCGAACGAGCAGAGCGTCTGCACGATCAGGATCGCCATCGTCCCGAGCAGGGCCAGCAGGGTGTACAGATGCGTGTACGGGTCCATCCCGGCCGCCAGGAACCCGGCCACCAGCGCCGCCGCGATCACCGACTGGACCAGCGAGGCGACGTGCGGCGAGCCGTGCCGGGGATGGGTGCGCCCGAGCGCCCGGTGGATGAACCCCTCGCGTCCGATCGCGTACAGGTACCGGGCCGCGCACTGGTGGAAGGCCATCGCGCAGGCGAAGGAGCCGCTCACCACCAGCCACCGGAAGACCGTGACCGCCCAGCCGCCGAGGTGCGCGCCGAGCGGGTCGAAGAACAGGCTGTTGCCGTCCTTGCCGGGCACCAGGCCGCCCGCGACGTCCACCGCGTGCCGCGCGCCGTTGCCGGAGACGATCATCCACGACACCAGGACGTAGAAGAGACCGACCCCGACCACCGAGATCAGCGTCGCCCTGGGCACCACCCGCTCGGGGTCGCGGGACTCCTCCCCGTACATCGCGGTGGACTCGAAGCCGACCCACGAGCAGAACGCGAAGAACAGTCCCAGCCCGGCACCCCCGGTCCCCGTGCCGTCCACACCGCGGAAGGCGTTCAGCGGATCGAGCGCCTCCCCGACGATCCCGTCCGGTCCGCCGCCGGTGAACAGCACCGCCAGCGCGACGGCGCCCAGCACGGCGATCTCCAGCACCAGCGCCACCCCGAGCACCCGGGCGGTCAGGTGCAGGTCGAACCAGGCCATCACCGCGATCACCAGCAGTCCCGCCGCCGCGTACCAGCCCCAGGGCAGTTCCACCCCCAGCTGCGCCGCGACCAGCCCGCGCAGCGCGTACGCGAAGAAGCCGATCACCGCCGCCTCGAAGACGATGTACGCGAGCACCGCCAGCAGCCCCGAGGCCATCCCGAGGACCCGGCCGAGCCCGTGCGAGATGTAGCCGTAGAACGCCCCGGCCGCGGTGATGTGGCGGGCCATCGCCACGTAGCCGACCGAGAAGACGGTGAGCACCAGGGTCGCGAAGACGTACGCGGCGGGCGCGCCGGCGCCGTTGCCCTGGCCGACGACGATCGGGAGGTTGCCGGTCATCGCGGTGATCGGCGCGGCCGTGGCGACCGCCATGAACACCACGCCCGCCAGGCCGACCGAGTCGGCCTTCAGCCGCTCCACCCCCGCGTCCCCGACCGTGTTCCCGACCGCGTCCCCGCGCTGGATGGCCATCCGGCCCCCTTCACCCGCCGTGCCCGTGCCGCCCGCCGGACCGGTCGGGCGGTGCCAACCCGACAGCATCGGGGCGCGGCGCACCGACCCGCAAAACAAGCCGACCCGGCGTCACCACCACCGGGTTGACGACCTGTTCGACCACCGGCTGCCGCGTTCGAGCGGAACCGGCCCGGCCGCGACCGCGTACGAAGGCGGCCGGCCCGGCTCGCGAGAGAGGTCTCGCGAGCCGGGCCGGCCGGACGGGCGTGTCCCGCGCCCGTCGGTCCGCTTGAGGTGCGGCGATCACCCGGTCGAGCGGTCACCCGACATGACCGTTCCGGGAGAGTCGTTTCGCCCCGCACCCAGCGGTGGTGGGTGTGATCCGACCCGAGGGTCAGATCGCGACGCCGTGCGCCCGCAGGTAGGCGATCGGGTTGATGTCCGAGCCGTACTCCGAGCCGGTGCGGATCTCGAAGTGCAGGTGCGGGCCGGTCACGTTGCCGGTGGCGCCGGAGAGGCCGATCTGCTGGCCGACGGTGACGGTCTGACCGATCTTCACGCCGATCGAGGACAGGTGCGCGTACTGGGCGTACTTGCCGTCGGCGAGCTTGATCTCGACCTCGTTGCCGTAGGCGCCGCCGTTGCCGGCCTTCACCACGGTGCCGTTGGCGACGGCGCGCAGCGGGGTGCCGGTGGAGGCGATGAAGTCGGCGCCGGTGTGGTGGCCGGAGGACCACATCGAGCCGGCCACGCCGTAGGCGGTGCCGAGCTTCGGGTTGGCCACCGGGGTGGTGTAGCCGGAGGTGGCGGCGACGACCGGGGTCGTGACCACCGGGGCGGTGAGCGGCTGGACGGCGGGCTTGCCGACCGGGACGGCC
Source organism: Kitasatospora sp. NPDC004723 (assembly GCF_040609255.1). NCBI lineage: Bacteria > Bacillati > Actinomycetota > Actinomycetes > Kitasatosporales > Streptomycetaceae > Kitasatospora > Kitasatospora sp. NPDC004723. The sequence goes on from NZ_JBEXJT010000025.1 coordinate 79,390, forward strand.
GGCGTGGTGGCCGGGGCGGCGGGCTTGGCGGCCGGAGCAGCGGGCTTGGCAGCCGGAGCGGTGTGCTTCGCGGCCGGAGCGGCCGACTTGGTGGCCGGGGCGGCGGGCGCGGCCGGCTTGGCGGCCGGAGCCGCCTTGCTGCCGAGCGCGAGCTTCTGGCCCGGGAAGATGAGGTTCGGGTTGGCGCCGACGACCGAGCGGTTGTGCTCGTACAGCGCCTGCCAGCCACCGTCGACGTGCTTCGCGGCGGCGATCTTCGACAGGGTGTCCCCGCCGACGACCTTGTAGCTCTCCTCGACCGGGGCGGCCGGGGCGCTCTGAGCAGCCGGAGCAGCGGCCGGGGCGGCCTGAGCAGCCGGAGCAGCGGCCGGGGCGGCCTGGGCGGCCGGAGCGGCGGGCTTCGCGGCCGGCACCTCGTGGGCCTGGGCGGTGACGGTGGTCACCAGCGGGAGGGCGAAGGCGGCACCGGTGACGGCGGTGGCGATGCCGATGCGAGCGGCGCGGGGCAGGGCGATACGACGAGCCTGTGCGGGCATGCGAAAGGTCCTCTCCGACGCCTGCGAGGTGAGCTGTCGGGTTCGGGCTGGAGTTGCCCGGCCGCCGATAAAGGCGGCTTCACCCCAAGCCGGACCGCGGGAAATACCGGTCCGGCGACTTACCTGTGGGTCCCCCGCTCCTGCCGTACAGAGTTCGTTGCGTACCACCGGGCAGCGGCAGGACTAGGCGTTCCACCCGGTGGCCACCCGGGCTGACGCCGGGCGGTCGCTGAACTAAAACTCATCCGTTCGGGTGAAGCAATGTCGATCTACGCGACCCGGGACCAAAGTCCGCATTGCCGTGACGCTCCGCTCGGAATGCATGCACAGTACGCACACAATCCATTGACGGTGCGCACGTGATCCGCAACCCTGCGCCCATATGAAAACCAGTACGTATGCGATCACTTACGGAGAGGCCACCACCCGACACACCCCCGGTGACCCTTGTCACGTGGGCCCCACGGGACGCACCATGGGCCGTGGCCACCTCCGAGGCCGGCACCCTGCGGTTGGGCACCGCGCAGGGTCGCTGGGTACTTCTGGCAACGGTGCTCGGCTCCAGCATGGCGATGCTCGACGGGACCGTCGTGAACGTCGCGCTGCCCCGGATCGGCGCCGATCTCGGCGCCCAACTCGACGCCCTGCAATGGACGCTCAACGCCTATCTGCTCACCCTGGCGGGCCTGATCCTGCTCGGCGGCGCGCTGGGCGACCGCTACGGACGGCGCCGGATCTTCCTGCTCGGCGTGGTCTGGTTCGCCGCCGCCTCCGCGGCCTGCGCCGCCGCGCCGAACATCCAGGTGCTGATCATCGCGCGCGCCGTGCAGGGAATCGGCGGCGCACTGCTCACCCCCGGCTCGCTGGCGATGCTCCAGGCGGTCTTCCACCCGGACGACCGCTCGGCGGCCGTCGGCCTCTGGTCGGGGTTCGGCGGGGTGTCGGCGGCGGTCGGCCCGCTGCTCGGCGGCTGGCTGGTGGACGGTCCCGGCTGGCGGTGGATCTTCCTGCTGAACCTGCCGCTGGCGGCGCTGGTGGTGGCGGTGTCCGCCCGGCACGTGCCGGAGAGCCGGGACGAGTCCGCGACCGGCCGCTTCGACGTACTCGGCGCGGCACTGGCCGCCCTGGCGCTGGGCGCCGTCACCTATGCGCTGACCGCCGCCGGGAAGGGGCTGTCCCCCGTGGTCTGGGTCACCGGGGCGGCGGGACTGCTGCTCGGATCCGCCTTCATCGCCGTCGAGCGCCGCACCCCGGAGCCGATGCTACCGCTCGGCCTGTTCTCCTCGCGGCTGTTCACCGCCGTGAACCTGGTCACCCTCGCCGTCTACGCGGCGTTCAGCGGCGTCTTCTTCCTGCTGGTGGTGCAGCTGCAGATCGTCTCCGGCTTCTCCCCGCTGGTCTCCGGGCTGGCCCTGGTGCCGATCACCGTCATCATGCTGGTGCTGTCCGCCCGGGCCGGCCGGCTGGGCAAACGGATCGGCCCCCGGCTGCCGCTCACCGTCGGCCCGATGCTCTGCGCGGTGGGCGTGCTGCTGATGCTGCGGATCGGCCCCGGCGCCTCGTACTGGACGGACGTGCTGCCCGCCGTCTCGGTGATGGGCTTCGGCATGGTGCTGCTGGTCGCACCGCTGACCGCCACCGTGCTGGCGGCGGTGGACGTGCGGCACGCGGGCATCGCCAGCGGCGTCAACAACGCCGCCGCCCGGGCGGCCGGCCTGCTGGCGGTCGCCGCGCTGCCCGCGCTGGCCGGCCTCAGCGGGGACGCCTACCGGGTGCCGCACGCGGTCGACTCCGCCTTCCGCACCGCGATGCTGATCTGTGCCGGGCTCCTGGTGGCCGGCGGGCTGACCGCGCTGGTCGCCGTCCACGGCAATGTGCTGGCCCCGGCGGACGAGCGCCCGGTGGCCGAACCGGACTGCCGCTACACCTGCCCCACCAACGGCCCGCCGCTCGACCCCGGGCACCCCGCCGCCGTCCCGGCCGAGCACGGCGAGGGCCCCGCCGCCTCCTCGGCGACGGGGCCCTGAGAAGAGAACCGACGATCCGTCAGAGGATGTCGCCCGGCGCGTACTTGGCGGCCTCCGGGTACGCGGCCGCGACGGCCTCGATCCGGCGGACGACCTCGGCGACCTGCGCGCCGGCCGCACCGGTGAAGGACAGCCGGTCGGCCAGCAGCGCGTCCAGCGCGGCCCGGTCCAGCGGGATCCGCTCGTCGTTCGCCAGCCGGTCCAGCAGCTCGTTCTCCCGGGCGCCGGCCCGCATCGCGAGCGCCGAGGCGACGGCGTGCTCCTTGATGACCTCGTGCCCGGTCTCCCGGCCGACGCCCGCGCGCACCGCACCCATCAGCACCTTGGTGGTGGCCAGGAACGGCAGGTAGCGGTCCAGCTCGGCCTCGACCACGGCCGGGAAGGCGCCGAACTCGTCGAGGACGGTCAGGAAGGTCTCCAGCAGGCCGTCGAAGGCGAAGAAGGCGTCCGGCAGCGCGACCCGGCGGACCACCGAGCAGGAGACGTCGCCCTCGTTCCACTGGTCGCCGGCCAGCTCGCCGGTCATCGACGCGTAGCCGCGCAGGATCACGGCCAGGCCGTTGACGCGCTCGCAGGAGCGGGTGTTCATCTTGTGCGGCATCGCCGAGGAGCCGACCTGGCCCTCCTTGAAGCCCTCGGTCACCAGCTCGTGGCCGGCCATCAGGCGGATGGTCTTGGCCAGGCTGGACGGCGCGGCGGCCAGCTGGACGAGGGCGGTCAGCACCTCGAAGTCCAGCGAGCGCGGGTAGACCTGGCCGACGCTGGTGAGCACGTTGTCGAAGCCGAGGTGCGCGGCGACCCGGCGCTCCAGCTCGGCGAGCTTGTCGGTGTCGCCGCCGAGCAGGTCGAGCATGTCCTGGGCGGTGCCGACCGGGCCCTTGATCCCGCGCAGCGGGTAGCGGGCGATCAGCTCCTCCAGGCGGCGGAAGGCGACCAGCAGCTCGTCGGCGATCGACGCGAAGCGCTTGCCCAGGGTGGTGGCCTGCGCGGCCACGTTGTGCGAGCGGCCGGCCATGACCAGCTCGGCGTGCTCGGCGGAGATCCGGCCCAGCCGGACCAGCACGGCGACGGTGCGGTCGCGCACGTGCTCCAGCGACTGCCGGATCTGCAGCTGCTCGACGTTCTCGGTCAGGTCCCGGGAGGTCATCCCCTTGTGGATCTGCTCGTGGCCGGCGAGGTCGCTGAACTCCTCGATCCGGGCCTTGACGTCGTGCCGGGTGACCCGCTCGCGGGCGGCGATGGAGGCGAGGTCGACCTGGTCGATCACCCGCTCGTAGTCGGCGACGGCGGTGGCGGGCACCTCGACACCGAGGTCCTGCTGGGCCTTCAGGACGGCGAGCCAGAGGTGGCGCTCAAGCACCACCTTGTGCTCGGGGGACCACAGCTGGGCCAGGGTCGCCGAGGCGTACCGGGAGGCCAGGACATTGGGGATCTGGGGCTTCGCGCTCACGCTTCGCAAGCCTAACAGCCGAGGTCAGCCGGAACGGCCCGGGCTCGGGTAGGCTGGGGCACTTGAGCCATCATCACAAAGCGTCCCATAAACTCCTCACCGCAAGGATACCACACCCGTGAACGGATCTCCAGCGGTTCCCCCTCCTCCGACCGGAACGGACGCCCTCCTCGCCGAGGCGCTGCGCACCGAACAGGCCCGGCTGACCGGCCTCTACGCCCATCTGGACGCCGCCCGCGAGCGCGCCCGCCGGACCCTCGCGGCGGCCGGCCGCGACGTCGGCCCGGGCGGCACCCACCAGGCCCGGCTGGAGCGCGAGCTGCGCGCCGCCGAGGCCGCCCGCCGCGCCGCCCGGCTGGAGGCCGTCGAACGCGGCCTGTGCTTCGGCCGTCTGGACCACCGCGACGGCACCGTCCGCTCCATCGGCCGGATCGGCCTCACCGACGAGCTGGACGAGTCCTTCGAGCCGGTACTGATCGACTGGCGCGCCCCCGCCGCCCGCCCGTTCTACACCGCCACCCCGGCCGACCCGGGCGATCTGGTCCGCCGCCGCCACCTGCACACCAGCGGCCGCACCCTGACCGGCCTGGACGACGAGGCGCTCGACCTGGCCGGCCTGGACGAGGACGGCCGGCGCGGCCTGGTCGGCGAGGCGGCGCTGCTGGCCGCCCTCGACCGCGAGCGCACCGGCCGGATGGCCACCGTGGTCGCCACCATCCAGGCCGAGCAGGACCGGGTGATCCGCGCCCCGCTGCCCGGCGCCCTGGTCGTCCAGGGCGGCCCCGGCACCGGGAAGACGGTCACCGCCCTGCACCGCGCCGCCTATCTGCTCTACACCCACCGCGCGGTGCTGGAGCGGCGCGGCGTCCTGGTGCTCGGCCCCAACCCGGCGTTCCTGCGCTACATCGACCAGGTGCTGCCCGCGCTCGGCGAGACCGAGGTGGTGCTGTGCACCGTCGGCGAGCTGTTCCCCGGCGTCCGGGCCACCGTCGAGGACGGGCCGGCCGCCGCGGTGGTCAAGGGCGGGCCGTGGATGGCGGACGCGGTGCGGCGCGCCGTCGAGGCCCACCAGCGGCTGCCCGCGGGCGACCTGCTGCTCGGCGCGCACCTGCGCCTGCCCCACCGGGTCTGCGCCGAGGCCAGGACGGCCGCGCGCGGACTGCGGCTGCCGCACAACCGGGCCCGCGGGTTCTTCCTGCGCACCCTGCTGGACGCCCTCGCGGTGGCGCAGGCGCTCTCCCTCGGCCGCCCGTACGACGAGGAGGAGGCCCGCCACGCCCCGCGCGAGCTCTGGGAGCAGCCCGGGATCCGCGCCGAACTCGACTCCCTGTGGCCGGTTCTGACACCGCATCGACTCGTCGACCGGCTGTTCTCCGACCCCGCCCTGCTGGCCGCCGCGGCCCCCGGCCTCTCCCCCGCACAGCGCGCCGCGGTGCTGCGCCCGGCCGGCGCGCCGTGGACCATCGGGGACGTCCCGCTGCTCGACGAGGCGGCCGAACTCCTCGGCGAGGACGGCGCCGCGACCCGGGCCCGCTCCCGCGCCGCCGCACGGGCGCTGGACGAGGAACTGGCCTACGCCGAGGGCGTGCTCACCGTCACCGGCCAGCGGGAGGACGCCACCCTGGACGCCGGGCTGCTCGCCGAGCGCTTCCGCGACACCGGCCCGGAGCGCACCACCGCCGAGCGCGCCGCCGCCGACCGCGAGTGGGCGTACGGACACGTGGTGGTCGACGAGGCGCAGGAGCTGTCCGCGATGGCCTGGCGCGCCGTGCTGCGCCGGGTGCCGACCCGCTCGCTGACCATCGTCGGCGACCTCGCCCAGACCGGTTCGCCGGCCGGGGCCCGCTCGTCCTGGGCCGAGATGCTGGACCGCGAACTGCCGGGCCGCTGGCGCGAGGAGCGGCTCACCGTCAACTACCGGACGCCGGCCGCGATCATGGCACCGGCGGCGGCGGTGCTGCGCGCCCATTCCCCCGGCCAGGAACCGCCGGAGGCCGTCCGGCAGACCTCCGAACGCCCGCGCCCGGTCCCCGTTCCGGACGGCGACTACGCCGCCGCCCTGGCCGCGCTGCCCGCCGGCCCCGGCACCCTCGGGGTGATCGCCCCGGACGCCGTCGCCACCGCCCTGGGGGCGCTGACCGTCCGGGAGGCCAAGGGCCTGGAGTACGACGCGGTCGTCCTGGTCGACCCGGCCGGCCTGCTCGCCCAGGGCGCCGCGGACCTCTACGTCGCCCTCACCCGCGCCACCCGACGCCTCACCCTGCTGCACCACACCCCGCTGCCACCCGCCCTCGCGACGGCGGACGACCCCGACGATCGCGCCGGGCCTACTGGCGTCCGCTGAGCACCGGGAGGACGTGGAGGCAGATCGAGTGCAGCGCCGCGCGCTGCTCGCCGCTGAGGCTCTCGAAGGCCTGGTGGGTGCGGCCCATCTCGCCGCGGATCCGCGCCAGGATCTCCCGGCCCTGCTCGCTGATGACCACGATCTTGACCCGTCGGTCGCCCGCCGAGGCCTCCCGGCGGGCCAGGCCCAGCGCCTCCAGCCGGTCGACGATGCCGGTCACGTTGGAGGCGTCACAGCCGAGCCGCCCGGCCAGCGCGCGCATCGGCACCGGCTCCTGGACGGCGCCGAGCGCCTTGGCCTGCGAGGAGGAGAGACCGTGCCGGGCCGCGGCGGCCGCGAAGTCCTGGAAGTACGCACCGCCGACGGCGGCCAGCGCCTCCATCAGCTCGGCGTTGGTCGGTACGGTCGTGGTCGTCGTCGAACCCATGAGGTCAGCCTACGACCGACTGCTTCAGTAACTCAAGATTTGAGCACGGCAAGGGTCCGGCGGCCGAACCGCCGGACCCGGGAACCGGCGCGCTCAGAGCACCAGCTGGTCGAACAGCCGCCGCAGCTCCGTCTCCGGATCGGCGGTCAGTCCGGTGTGCACCGGCCCCGGCTGCACCACCGCGCTGCGCGGGGCGGTGAGCCAGCGGAACCGCTGCCCCGGGCTGTCCGCCGCGGCCGGGCCCGCCTGCGGCCCGCCCGCGCAGACCGCCTCGATCCCCTGCAGCGCCCGCCGCACCGCGGACACGTCGGCGACCGGGTCCAGCGCCAGCAGCCGCGCCTGGTCCAGGTGGGTCCGCGCGGCCAGGTGGGAGCTCTGCCGGCAGTACAGCAGCACGCCCACGTTGACGCACTCGCCGCGCTCCACCCGGGGCACCGCCCGGATCACCGCGTACTCGTAGTCGTGCAGCTCGGCCCGGACCGGCGGCGCCGGATCGGCCGCCGCCGGGTCGGCGAGCCGCGACTCGGACAGACCGTGGCCGAACGGGTCGGACAGACGGAAGTCGGTCATGCGGACACCTCCGGGAGCCAGTCGCGCGGACCGGCCAGTCGCGCGGTCAACTGGGCCCGGTACGCCGCGCGCACCGCCTCGGGCGAGTCGAAGCCGGGCTCGTCCGCCAGCCAGACGTCCGGGATCTGCGCCACCGCCTCCTCGATCGCCGCCTCGGCCAGCGGGGCGAGCGCCTTGTCGGCCGCGAGCAGGTCCGGCTCCGCGCCCAGCAGCGCGTGGTCGGAGGCGTCGTACGGACGGCGGATCCAGCCGGCGGCGCCCGCCCAGTGGTGGTGGAAGATCAGGCTCGCGCCGTGGTCGATCAGCCGCAGGCCGCCGGTGGCGACCAGCAGGTTGGGGTTGCGCCAGGAGCGGTCGACGTTGCCGATCAGCGCGTCGAACCAGAGCACCTGCCCGGCCAGCCCGGCGTCCACGTCGAAGCAGAGCGGGTCGAAGTTGAGCGCGCCGCTGACGAAGGCCATGCCCAGGTTGAGCCCGCCGCTGGCCCGCATCTGGTCCTGGATCTGCGGGTCCGGCTCGCTGCGGGCCAGCACCGGGTCCAGGTCGACGGTCACCAGCTCGGGCACCGGCAGGCCGAGCCGCCGGCCGAGTTCACCGGCCAGCACCTCCGCGACCAGCGCCTTGCGGCCCTGGGCGGCACCGACCCACTTCAGGGCGTAGAGCCGCCGGTCATCGGCCTCGACCAGGCCCGGCATCGAGCCGCCTTCTCGCAGTGGCGTCACATAACGGACCGCCGTCACCTCGGGGAGCACGGCGGACAGCCTAGCGGGCATATGCACGGGGCGGGTGTCCCTCGGCGTGCTCGCCCGCCCGGGTCCTCCCGGTGGCAGCCCCGGCTGCTCCGTGCGAGTGTGGCGGACAGTAATCGGGGCACCCGACCACCACGGCCGGCAGCACTGTGCCGCGCCGTGCGGTACCGACCTGCACTGTGAGGGACGCACGATGGAACGAGCCCGGATCCTGATCGTGGGCGGCGGCTTCGCCGGACTGGAGTGCGCGCGCCGGCTGGAACGCAAGCTCTCCCCCGCGGAGGCGGAGATCTCCCTGGTCACCCCGTTCAGCTACCAGCTCTATCTGCCGCTGCTGCCGCACGTGGCGGCCGGTGTGCTCACCCCCCAGTCGGTGGCCGTCTCGCTGCGCCGCTCGCTGCGGCGCACCCACATCGTCCCCGGCGGCGCGATCGGCGTGGACCCGGCCTCCAAGGTCTGCGTGGTCCGCAAGATCACCGACGAGGTGGTGGCGCAGCGGTACGACTACCTGGTGCTGGCCCCCGGCAGCGTCACCCGCACCTTCGACATCCCCGGCCTGACCGACTACGCGCGCGGCATGAAGACGCTCGCCGAGGCGGCCTACGTCCGCGACCACGTGATCGCCCAGCTGGACCTCGCCTCGGCCTCCCCGGACCAGAAGGAGCGCGAGTCCCGGCTGCAGTTCGTGGTGGTCGGCGGCGGCTACGCCGGCACCGAGACCGCCGCCTGCCTGCAGCGGCTCACCACCGCGGCCACCCAGCGCTACCCGCGGCTGGACGCCCGGCAGATCAAGTGGCACCTGATCGACATCGCGCCGAAGCTGATGCCCGAGCTGGGCGACACCCTCGGCACCGCCGCCCTGGAGGTGCTGCGCGAGCGGGGCATCGAGGTGTCGCTGGGCGTCTCGGTGGCCGAGGTCGGCGCCGAGTCGGTCAAGTTCACCGACGGCCGGGTGCTGCCCTGCCGGACGCTGATCTGGACGGCCGGCGTCGCGGCCAGCCCGCTGATCGCCACCCTGGACGCCGAGACGGTGCGCGGGCGGATCGCGGTGACGGCGGAGATGCGGGTACCGCAGTACGAGGGCGTCTTCGCGCTCGGCGACGCCGCCGCCGTGCCGGACCTCGCCAAGGGCGACGGCGCGGTCTGCCCGCCGACCGCCCAGCACTCGGCCCGCCAGGGCCGGGCGGTGGCCAACAACGTGATCGCGGCGCTGCGCAACCAGCCGCTGGAGCCGTACTACCACAAGGACCTGGGCCTGGTCGTGGACCTCGGCGGCAAGGACGCCGTCTCCAAGCCGGTCGGGGTGGAGCTGCGCGGTGTGCCGGCCCAGCTGGTGGCGCGCGGCTACCACCTGATGGCGATGCGCACCAATGTGGCGAAGTTCCGGGTCGGCGCCGGCTGGATGCTCAACGCGACCGCCGGGGACGACTTCGTGCGGACCGGCTTCCTCGCCCGGCAGCCCGCCCGGCTGCGCGACTTCGAGTACACCGACGCCTACCTGTCGAAGGACCAGGTCAGGGAGCACGCCCAGGCGCTGCTCGCCAAGGGCTGACCCGCCCCGGCCGGCCGCCCTCGACGCGACCGCGCCGGGAGGGCGGCCGGCCGTCGACGTCCCTGGTCAGACCGGCCGCGACACCGTGCCGTCCGCGCCGGGCCCGGCGGTCCCGTCCGCCCCGCCCAGCACCGCCGCCAGGTCGTCGGCCAGCCGCCGGGCGTCCGCCGGGTCGAGCCGCGCGACGGTGATCCGCAGCCCGGGCGGCGACTGCAGCCGGAAGCGCGCGCCGGGCGCCGCGACCCAGCCGCGCTGGACCAGCGCGGCGAGCGCGACGGCCTCGTCCGGCACCGGCACCCAGACGTTCAGCCCGCTCGCCCCGTGCGCCGCGATCCCCCGCTCGGCCAGCGCGCCGATCAGCGCCTCCCGGCGCGCCCGGTAGGCGGCGGCCACCCGGGCGGCCGGCGCCGCGTCGGCGCGCCACAGCTCGGCCACCGTGTGCTGGAGCAGATGGCTGACCCAGCCGGTCCCCAGCCGCTGGCGTCCGAGCAGCCGCCCGACGGTGTCCGCGTCCCCGACCGCGACCGAGAGCCGCAGGTCCGGCCCGTACGCCTTGGCCGCCGAGCGCACCACCGCCCAGTGCGCCGACCCCGCGCCGGCCAGCGGGTGGTAGGGCTGGTCGACGATGCCCTGGCCGTGGTCGTCCTCGATCAACAGCACGTCCGGACGGCCGGCCAGCACCGCGCGCAGCTCCGCGGCCCGCCCGGCGGTGAGGGCGGCGCCGGTCGGGTTCTGCGCCCGGCTGGTGACGACCACCGCCCGCGCGCCGGCCTCCAGCGCCTCGGCGAGCGAGCCGGGCAGCGGGCCCGCGTCGTCGAGCCCCACCGGCAGGGTGCGCAGGCCGAGCGCCGCCAGCAGGTCGAGCAGGCTGCCCCAGCCCGGGTCCTCGACGGCGACGGCATCACCTTGGCGCAGCCGGGTGACCAGGATCCGCTCGATGGTGTCCAGCGCGCCGGAGGCGACGGCGAGCGGCCCGGACGGCAGGCCGTCGGCGGCGAAGGCCGCGCCGGCCAGGGCGAGCAGCTCCGGGTCGGCGGCCGGGTCGCCGTAGCGGACCGGAGCGCGGCGGGCGGCCTCGGCGGCGGACGCGAGGGCGGCGGTGAGGTCGGGCAGCAGCGCCGGGTCGGGGTTGCCGTCGGAGAGGTCGCGGGCGTGCGCCGGGACGGGCAGGCGCAGCTGGTCGCGCGGGGTGTGGGCGGGGCGCGGACGGATCCGGCTGCCCTTGCGGCCGGCGGTCTCGATCACACCGCGATCGCGCAGCAGCCGGTAGGCGGCGGCCACCGTGTTGGGGTTGACGCCGAGCTCGGCGGCGAGGTCGCGCAGCGGCGGCAGCGGTGTCCCGGGGGCGAGGTGGCCGGTGCTGACGCCCCGCTCGACCTCGGCCGCGATATCGCTGGCACGCCGTCCGGTGATCCGATACTCTCCTAGCACAAAATAGATTATGCACTAGTACATAGAGGTTGTCATGTCGACCACGCCGAACGGTGGCACGTCCTACCCGCGAACCCCGCGCACCACTCCCACCCGCTACAAGGACCGCGCCAGCTGGGAGCGCGAGGCGATCCACGCGATCCTGGACGCCACGTACCTCTGCCACCTCGGCTTCGTCGCCGACGGGGCGCCGGTGGTGCTGCCCACCATCCACGCCCGGGTCGGCGACCGCCTCTACGTGCACGGCTCCACCGGCAGCCGGCCGCTGCGCGGGGCCAAGGGCGAGCAGGGGCTGCCGGTCTGCGTCACCGTCACCCTGGTCGACGCCCTGGTGCTGACCAGGTCGGCGTTCAACCACTCGCTCAACTTCCGCTCGGTGGTGGCCCACGGCACCGCGCACCAGGTCACCGACCCCGAGGAGCTGACGGTCGCGCTGGACGCGCTGGTCGACCAGGTGCTCCCGGGCCGCTCCGCCGAGGTGCGCCCGGCCAACGCCAAGGAACTGGCCGCCACCGCGGTGATCCGCCTGGAGCTCGACGAGGTCTCCGCCAAGACCAGGGCCGACCTCGCCCACGACGACCCCGAGGACCTCGCCCTGCCGCACTGGGCCGGCGTCGTCCCGGTCACCACCGGCTACGGCACGCCCGTGCCGGACGCCTCCACCGCCGTACCGCTGCCCGCCAACCTCGCCGCACTCGCCACGCTCACCGCCGCGCCCGACGCCTGACCGGAGGCCCCGATGCTGATCCGCCCCTGGGACCGCGGCGAGGACGACGAGTGGCGCGCCTGGCTCGCCGAGGGCCGCGACTTCGGCCTGCTCGCCGCCAACGGCGGGCCGGGCCGCGGCCCCGTGCTCGTCCCCACCCACTTCCTGCTGGACGCCGACCGCGGCGAGATCCTGGTCCACCTGGCCGCGCCCAACCCACTGCTGTCCGCCGTCCGGGCGGACCCGGAGGTCACCCTCGCGGTCACCGACGACTACGCCTACGCCCCCGGCCACTGGCGCGCCGCGCCCGGCACCCCGACCAGCCTCTACGCCTCCGTGCAGTTCCACGCCACCGCCGCCCTCGTCGAGGACGCGGCCGGCAAGGCCGAGATCCTCAACCGCCAGCTGGCCCACTTCCAGCCGGAGAGCCCCGGGTTCCGGGTGGCCCCGGGCGAGGGCGAGCTCGGCCGGCTGCTCCCCGGCCTGACCGGGTTGCGGCTGACGGTCCACGAGGTGCGCGCCAAGTTCAAGTACGACGACAAGAAGCCGGTCGCCGAGCAGTACGCCCTGGCCGAGCGGCTCGCCGAGCGCGCCCGCCCACTGGACGCCGGCGCCCGCACCCAGCTGCTGCGCCGCAACGCGCGCCGTACGGCGCGCACCGCATCCCCCGCGCCGGGGGACCGCTCCTCCACCTGACGCCCCGTCACCCGTTCGGCTCAGCCACCGCGACGCGCGCCCCGCGGCGCTGATCGAATGTGAGACGAACCCTGCCCGCCCGGCCGTGCGGACGGGACCGTCGACCCCGGGGAGCGCGCGTGTCCAGGACCCACACCCATCCGGCTTCCGGCGAGGCGCATCTCGGGCACGTCGTGTTCATCTCCGCCGCCGCCGCGATGGGCGGCTTCCTGTTCGGCTACGACAGCGCGGTGATCAACGGCGCGGTCACCGGCATCCAGAAGCACTTCCAGGTGGGCCACGGCACGACCGCGTTCGTGGTGGCCATCGCGCTGCTCGGCTCGGCCGCCGGCGCGGTGGCGGCCGGGCGGCTGGCCGATCACCTCGGCCGGGTGCGCACCATGCTGCTGGCCGCGGTCCTCTTCGCGGCCAGCGGCATCGGCTCGATGTTCCCGCCGAACATCGAGGTGCTGGCCACCTGGCGGGTGGTCGGCGGCGTGGCGATCGGCATCGCCTCGGTGATCGCCCCGACCTACATCGCCGAGGTCGCCCCGACCGCCTACCGGGGCCGGCTGGCCTCGTTCCAGCAGATGGCGATCGTGCTCGGCATCACCGTCTCCCAGCTCGCCAACTACGCGCTCAACCAGGCCGCCGGTGGCGAGTCCACCGGCCACCTCGGCGGCATCCAGGCCTGGCAGTGGATGCTCGGGGTCGAGGCGATCCCGGCGCTCGTCTACGGGCTGATGGCGCTGGCGATCCCGGAGTCGCCGCGCTACCTGATCGCCGACCACCGGGAGGAGCAGGCCCGCCGGGTGCTGCTGGAGGTCGAGGGCCAGGACGTCGACCTCGACGCCCGGGTGGCCGAGATCCGCGCGGTGCTGGAGTCCGCCCGCAAGCCGCGGCTCAAGGACCTGCTGGACGGCCGGTTCGGTCTGCTGCCGATCGTCTGGGTCGGCATCGGTGCCTCGGTGTTCCAGCAGTTCGTCGGCATCAACGTGATCTTCTACTACTCCTCCTTCCTGTGGCAGTCGGTCGGCATCAACGAGTCCAACTCGCTGCTGATCAGCCTCTCCACCTCGATCATCAACGTGATCGGCACGGTGGTCGCGATGGCCCTGGTCGACCGGATCGGCCGCAAGCCGCTCGCGCTGGCCGGCTCGATCGGCATGGCCGCCGCGCTGGGCACCGCCGCCTGGGCGTTCTCCTACCGGGAGGGCACCGGCGACACCGCGACCCTGGACAACACCCACGCGGTGGTCGCGCTGGTCGCCGCACACGTCTTCGTGTTCTGCTTCGCCTTCTCCTGGGGCGTCGTGGTCTGGGTGCTGCTCGGCGAGATGTTCCCGAACCGGATCCGCGCGCTCGCCCTGTCCGTCGCCGCCTCCGCCCAGTGGATCGCCAACTGGGCGATCACCGTCAGCTTCCCCGATCTCGCCGACTGGAACCTGTCGGCGACCTACGTCATCTACGCGGTCTTCGCGCTGCTCTCCATCCCCTTCGTGGCCTTCTGCATCAAGGAGACCAAGGGCCGGGCCCTGGAGGAGATGGGCTGAGCCCGCGCCGGCCCCGGACCACCGGACCTCGCGAACCCCCGGCCCCGGACCACCGGACCTCCCGAACCCCCGGCCCCCGACCCGCCGCCGCGCCCGGCGGCCCGTCCCCCGAGAGGAAGCCATGCCTGACCAGGGCGGCTCCCGGCAGAACGTGACCTTCCCGAGCAACGGCCGCGAGGCCCACGGCTACCTGGCCCGCCCGCCGCAGGGCGTCGGTCCCGGTCTGGTGGTGGTCCAGGAGTGGTGGGGCCTCACCCCGTACCTGGCCGGCGTGGCCGACCGGTTCGCCGCCGAGGGCTTCACCGTCCTCGCGCCGGACCTCTTCGGCGGCGCGACCACCCACGACAGCGCCGAGGCGGCCCGGCTCACGCGCGCGCTGCCGGTCGAGCGGGCGGTGCGGGACCTGCGCGGCGCGGTCGACCTGCTGCTCGGCCTGGAGGGTGTGGTCGGCGACGCCGTCGGCGTGGTCGGCTTCTGCATGGGCGGCGGCTTCGCCCTGCTGCTGGCCGCCGCCGAGGGCGACCGGGTGGCCGCGGCGGTCCCCTTCTACGGCCTGCCGCCCGACCCGGACTTCGAGTACCGGGGCCTGACCGCCCATGTGCTCGGCCACTTCGGCGAGCACGACCGCTCGATCCCGATGGCCGCCGTGGACGAAGCCGCGATCCGGATCGGCGAGGCCACCGACGTCCGTCCGGAGATCCACTTCTACCCGGCCGGACACGCCTTCATGAACGAGGAGAACCTGCTCGGCGGCTACGACCCGCTGCAGGCCGAGATCGCCTGGCGGCGCACCCTGACCTTCCTCTGGGGCCACCTCGGCTGACGCCCACGGCCGTCCGCCGGCGGCCCGAATATCGGATGGACACGGACGATCCGCCCCGGCATAGTCACGGGGTGCAGAGCCAACCCTCCCCTCCGCTCACCGCCCGGCTCGCCTGGGCGAGCCGCAACTTCCGGATCCAGACCGCCGCCACCGTGGTCAGCGGCCTCGGCAACGCGGGCGCCCCGATCGCCACCGCCTTCGCCATCCTGGACGGCGGCGGCTCCACCGGCGACATCGGCTACGTCACCGCCGCCCGGCTGCTGCCGACCGTCCTGCTGCTGGTGCTCGGCGGCGCCCTCGCCGACCGCCTGCCGCGCCACCACGTCATGGTCGCCGCCAACCTGTTCAGCGCCGTCTCCCAGGGTGCCCTCGCCCTGCTGGTGCTGACCGGCGACCCCACCCTCTGGCAGCTGATGCTGCTCTCGGCCGGCGCCGGCGCCGGCTACGCGTTCTACTCCCCCGCCGCCGGCGGCATGATCCTGGAGAGCGTCGCCCCCGAGCACGCCGCCCGGGCCTTCTCGGTGTACCGGATGGGCTTCAACGGCTCGCAGATCGGCGGCGCCGCGCTCGGCGGCGCGCTGACCGCCGCGGTCGGCGCGGGCTGGGTGCTCGCCCTGGACGCCGTCTGCTTCCTGGCCGCCGCCGCGCTGCGCTTCCTGCTGGAACCGCAGGCCCCGACCGCCCCCGCCGAGGGCGGCGGCATGCTCCGCGACCTGCGCGAGGGCTGGCGGGAGTTCTCCTCCCGCCGCTGGCTCTGGGTGATCGTCCTCCAGTTCTCGGTGCTGGTCGCCTGCGTCGGCGCGGTCGAGGCGGTGTACGGGCCGGCCGTCGCCAAGGAGCGGCTCGGCGGCGCCCGCGACTGGGGCCTGGCCATGGCGGCCTACGGCGTCGGCCTGGTCGTCACCGGCCTGCTGATGGCCCGCTGGCAGCCGCGCCGGATCCTGCTGGTCGGCAACTGGGGCGTCTTCCTGTTCGGCGTGCCGGCGACCGCCCTGGCGGCGTCCGCGCCGCTGCCGGTGCTCTGGGCGGCGATGTTCCTCTCCGGCGTCGGCGTCACCGTCTTCGGCGTCAACTGGATGATCGCGCTGCAGCAGGAGATCCCGCCGGAGGCGTTCTCCCGGGTCACCGCCTACGACGAGCTGGGCTCGCTCTCGCTGGCACCGCTCGGCACCGCGCTCGCCGGCCCGGTCGCCGACCGGCTCGGCCTGTCCGGCGCGCTCTGGTCCTGCGCGGCGATCTCGCTGGTGCTCAGCGCCGCCGTGCTGCTGGAGCCGGAGGTCCGCCGGCTCTCCCGGCGCCGGCCCGCCCCCGACCCGGAGCCCTCCGCCGACGCGCTCCCCACCCCGACCGGCACCGGCTGACACCGCCCGCACGCACCCCGTGCGCCCCTGTGTGCGCCCTCCGGCGGGAAACCGCCGGAGGGCGCGGCACGTCCGAGCAGGTGACGACGGATGAGACCAGGGGGACACCCGATGCCCAAGCCACTGCTGTTCCTGGACGTGGACGGCGTGCTCAACCCGGTCTGCCCCGCCCCCGAGGCCGACTTCGACGCCCACACCCTGTTCGGCTACACCGTGCTGCTCTCCGCCCGGCACGGCGCCTGGCTGCGCGAGCTCGCCCACACCTACGAACTCGTGTGGGCCACGACGTGGGAGGAGCACGCCAACAGCCACATCGCCCCGGCGATCGGCCTGCCCGAGCTGCCCTTCGTCCGCTTCACCGGCTACGTCCCGCAGCCCGGCGACCCGCGCGTGCCGCTGATGGAACTGCTCTCCGCCCGCAAGTGGGCGCCCCTGCTGCGGTACGCGGCCGGCCGCCCGTTCGCCTGGGTCGACGACGTCATCCCGCCCCGGCTGGTCCGCAACGCGCTCTGGCGCCGCGACCGCCTGCTGCTGACGATCGACCCCGGCCCGGGCCTCGAACGCCACCACGTCGACCGGCTGCTGTCCGGCCCGCCGCGCCCAGGGCCGCTGCCCCGGATCAGCCGGTGGGCAGCCAGCTGACGTGCCCGGCGAGCAGCGCGTACCCGACGAACGCCACCGTGTCGATCAGCGCGTGCGCCACCACCAGCGGCATCACCCGCCCCCACCGCCGGTACAGCAGGCAGAACACCGCGCCCATCACCATGTTGCCGACCAGCCCGCCGACCCCCTGGTACAGGTGGTACGAGCCGCGCAGCAGCGAGCTCGCCACCAGCTGCGCCGGCCACGACCAGCCCAGCTGCCCCAGCCGGCGCAGCAGGTAGCCGAGGACGACGACCTCCTCCAGGATCGCGTTCTGCCAGGCCGACAGCAGCAGCACCGGGATCCGCCACCAGACGTCCGGCAGCCCGGACGGGGCGACCGTCAGGTTGTAGCCGGCCGCCTGCGAGACCAGGTAGAGCGCCAGCCCGGAGCCGCCGATCGCCGCCGCGACGGCCGCGCCGCGGCCGAGGTCGGACAGCTTCCGCCGGAGGTCGAAGCCGAGCACCCGCAGCGCCGCGCCCTCGCGCACCAGCAGGTAGCCGACGAGCGCGACCGGCATCAGTCCGCGGCCGATGTAGTAGAGCTGCCAGACCAGGTCCAGCCAGGGCCGGCCGGGGGCGCGCGAGCCGTTCAGGGTGGCCACCTGCTGGCCCAGCTTCACCGTCTCGGTGAGCGAGCCGGTGAAGCTGATCAGCGCGCTGATGCCGCTCGCCCCGAGCGAGAGGCCGAGGACGATCAGCAGCTCCGCCCCGAGCAGGCGGCGGGTCGGCTTCGCGGTCTCCGGTACGGTCGGGACGGTCGTCACGGGGGTGCTCCAGCACGGGCGGCGGACGGACGGCGGACGGACGGCGCTCCGGCGCCGGCGGGCGGCCGTCGGCGGACCGGAGCGATCATCCTTCCACAGCGCGCCCGGCGGGCCCGGGGGTCCTACCCCACCGGCCAGGTGTGCACCGGCTCGCCGCCGCGCATGTGCTCCATGTACCGCCGGGTCATCGCCGCCAGCGCGGCCGACCGGTCCATCCCGTACTGCTCGCGCAGCCGGTGGAAGGTCGCGACCTGCCAGGACGCCCCGTTGACGCGGCGCAGACAGCGCTGCTCGATGATGCCGAGGTAGCGGTCCCGGTCGGCCGGCTCCACACCCCACGCGTCCAGGCCCTGGTAGGCCATCGGGAGCAGTTCGTTGAGCACCAGGTCGACGGCGGAAACGGTGGTCAGCCCGCCGCCGCGCCCGGCCCGGCCCTGCCGCGGCCACTGGAACACCGCGTCGACGCCGTACCGGGCCGCCTGCTGGAAGTTCTCGTCGGCCCGCTCGAACGGCAGCCTGGTCCAGATCGGCCGGGGCTGCTCTGCCAGCACCCGCACCACGCCGTAGTAGAACGCCGCGTTGGCGAGCGTGTCGGCCACGGTCGGCCCGGCGGGCAGCGCCCGGTTCTCCACCCGCAGGTGCGGCACCCCGCCGCTGACGTCGTAGACCGGCCGGTTCCAGCGGTAGATGGTGCCGTTGTGCAGCCGCATCTCGGCCAGCCGCGGCACACCGCCGGAGGCCAGCACCTTGGCCGGGTCCTCGTCGTCGCAGATCGGCAGCAGCGCCGGGAAGTACCGCAGGTTCTCCTCGAACAGGTCGTACGCCGAGTCCACCCAGCGCTCGCCGAACCAGGTGATCGGGCGCACGCCCTGCGCCTTGAGCTCCGCCGAACGGGTGTCACAGGCCTGCTGGAAGAGCACCGGCCGGGTCTCCCGCCACAGCTCCCGCCCGAACAGGAACGGCGAGTTGGCGCCGAGCGCGAGCTGCGGCCCGCAGATCGCCTGGGCGGCGTTCCACACCGAGGAGAACCGCTGCGGCGTCACCTGGAGGTGCAGCTGGAGCGAGGTCGCGGCGGCCTCGGCCACCATGGTGATCGACTCCAGCTGGAGGTGTTCGACGCCCTCGATGTCCAGCGTGATGTCCTCGCCGCGGGCGGCCAGGATCTGGTCGCTGAGCAGGCTGTAGCGCTGGTTGTGGGACATCGCGTCGAGCCCGGTGTGGTCGAGCTCCAGGGTCGGCAGGATGCCCACCATCACGATCCGCGCACCGGCCTCGGCGGCCCGCCGGTCGGCGTACTTCAGCCCGGTGTCGAGCTCCTCGCGCAGCTCCTCGAAGACGTGCCCGAAGAGCCGGTGCGGCGCGATGTTGACCTCGATGTTGAAGCGGCCGAGCTCGGTCTGGAAGTCGGCGGAGCCGATCGAGGTGAGCACCTGGGCGTTGTTCAGCAACGGCAGGCCCTGCTCGTCGGCGAGGTTGAGCTCGATCTCCACGCCCAGGACGCCCTTGGGACGGTCGAAGCGGTCCTCGCGCAGCATCCGGCCGAGCGCGTCCAGGCAGGACTGGAGCTTGCGCCGGTACATCTGCCGGTCCGAAAGGTCCGCCCGGGTCGCCACGACCTTCTCGCCCATGGTCTCCTCCTCAAGAGCCGGCCGGCCCCCGACCGTGCAAGCATCATGCCCACCCCGAAGATCGATACCCGAAAGCTTCGATTGGCTTGCATTGCAAGGAAACTGATGCTGTTTCAGCGCATCTGCCGACTTGCCCGGCGCCACCGCCTGTGATAAACAGGTCACCCTGTGCACCTGTTCGAGTAGAATTCGCACTGCGCCACGGCCCGACCGCCCATCGCCGCGAGATCCGGCGACAACGGCCGCGCCGGCACCGCGATCCTGCCCAACCGGACAAGGCCCAGGTCCCGTCACCGCCGACGCACCAGCCATGCCGGTATGCCGCACTCGCACGCCGATCTCGCACGGAGAGGCGACCTTGCCATGACTCTGCAGACCCCCCAGCCCCCGCCCAGTGCCCTGCGCGCGGTTCTCGCCGCGCTCGACTCGGAGACCGCGCTGCGCCAACCCGCCGCCGCCGCGCTGCGTCATCCGACCGGGCCGCTCCTCCCCGCGCACCCGCTAGCCGTCCACGTCCTGGAGGGGCCGCGGGCCGAACTCGCCGCCGCCCGGCGGACGGGGTGGCGCTTCCTCATCAAGGACGGCACCGAGGTGGCCGCCGCCGCCGAAGTGGTGCAGGGGGCGGAGGGCCACACCTTCTCCCACTTCACCGCCGGTCCGTACCTGGACTCCACGCTCCGGGCGCTGCGCGAGGCCTGGCAGCTCGCCCAGTCCGCCCGGTTCCGCTGCCAGCCGCGGCTGCTGACCTTCCCCGGTCAGTACGCGACGGCCCTGTGGCTGCACAGCCCGGACGGCGCCCCCGGCACCGACCTGCTGATCCCGCTGGCCCCGGCACCGATGGGCGTCACCGCGCACCGCGCCCACCCGGCCGTCGAACTGCTGCCGCTGCTGGCCCGCACGCCGGTCGCCCGGACCACGATCGACCCCCGTCCGCTGCTGCTCGGCGCGACGGACTCCGCCCGGCTCGCCTCCGGGGCGCACTGAGGGCCGGCCCGCGGAACCCCCGCCCGACCCGTCCTGCGACCCGTCGCCCGACCCACCGTCACTCGGACGGCCGATCCGGACGGGTCATCCGGCATGGCCCTTCCGGGTCGTCCGCCGGATGGCCCGTCCGGTGCCGCCGACGGCCCCCGACCACCTGAACGGGTGATCTCTGCCCGGGGGTTGTGGCGCATGTCACGAAATCGCTGCGCTCGCGCCCCCGGATGCCGACACTGGGAACCAGCGTGGAAGGACCTCCTGTCCTACCCACATGAGCGCCGGTCCACACCTGGCCCGGCGCCCGGACAGAATCCGACCACCGCGGCGACGCCCGCCGGCCACCGGCGACACCGCGTCACGGGGAGGATCGCAGAGCGAAGCGAGGGTACGCGTATGTGCCAGCACCGTCCTGAGTGCCCGTCGGCCGAGTCCGAGGACCGCGAGGCCGCCGTCCCGGTGGCCTGTCACCCGGAGCAGGGGTGGAGCCTGCTCTGCAACGGCGTCCTGCTGTTCGAGGACACCGGTGAACTGCTGCCCGACGGCCGGGTGATCGCCCCGCGCCGTCCGGCCGCGAGCGCGGTCTGAGCCGCCGGGACGCCGCAGGGGAACGAGCGCGACGGGCAGGGCCCCGGCGGACGGATCCGCCGGGGCCCTGCCGTGTGCCGTGCACCGGTCGGGTGCCGGACGCCCTGCGTGTCAGACGCCGTACTCGTCCAGCGGCGGGCAGGAGCAGACCAGGTTGCGGTCGCCGTACGCGCCGTCGATGCGGCTGACCGGGGGCCAGTACTTGTCCGCCGGGTTCACGCCGGCCGGGAAGACCGCCTCCTGACGGGTGTAGCCGTGCGCCCAGTCGCCGGCCAGCTCGGCCGCGGTGTGCGGGGCGTTGTGCAGCGGGTTGTCCTCCGCCGCCCACTCGCCCGAACCGACCTTGTCGATCTCGGCCCGGATCTCGATCATCGCGTCGCAGAAGCGGTCGATCTCGTAGAGGTCCTCGGACTCGGTCGGCTCGATCATCAGCGTGCCGGCCACCGGGAACGACATGGTCGGCGCGTGGAAGCCGTAGTCGATCAGGCGCTTGGCGATGTCGTCCACCGTCACGCCGGTGTCCTTGGTGAGCGGGCGCAGGTCGATGATGCACTCGTGCGCCACCAGGCCGCCGGGGCCGGTGTAGAGCACCGGGAAGTGCGGGGCCAGCCGCTTGGCGATGTAGTTGGCGTTCAGCACCGCGACCTGGGTGGCGCGCTTGAGGCCCTCGCCGCCCATCAGCCGGACGTACGACCAGGAGATCGGCAGGATGCCCGCCGAGCCCCACGGGGCGGCCGAGATCGGGCCGACACCGGTGGCCGGACCGGCCTCCGCCTGGAGCGGGTGGTTGGGCAGGTACGGCGCGAGGTGCTCGCGCACCGCCACCGGGCCGACGCCCGGGCCGCCGCCGCCGTGCGGGATGCAGAAGGTCTTGTGCAGGTTCAGGTGCGAGACGTCCGCGCCGAACTTGCCCGGCTTGGCCAGGCCGACCAGCGCGTTCAGGTTGGCGCCGTCGACGTACACCTGGCCGCCGGCCTCGTGCACCAGGCCGCAGATCTCGGTGATCTGGGTCTCGTACACGCCGTGGGTGGACGGGTAGGTGACCATCAGCACGGCGAGGCTGTCGCGGTGCTGCTCGATCTTGGCCTTCAGGTCCTCGACGTCGACGTCGCCGTCGACCAGGGTCTTGACCACGACCACGCGCATGCCGGCCATCACCGCGGAGGCGGCGTTGGTGCCGTGCGCGGAGGACGGGATGAGGCAGACGTCGCGCTGGGTGTCGCCGTTGGCGTGGTGGTAGGCGCGCACGGCCAGCAGGCCGGCCAGCTCGCCCTGGGAACCGGCGTTCGGCTGGATGGAGACGGCGTCGTAGCCGGTCACCTCGACCAGCTGCCGCTCCAGACCGCGGATCAGGGTGAGGAAGCCCTCGGCCTGGTCGACCGGGGCGAAGGGGTGCAGCTGGCCGAACTCCGGCCAGGTCACCGACTCCATCTCGGTGGTCGCGTTGAGCTTCATGGTGCAGGAGCCCAGCGGGATCATGCCGCGGTCCAGCGCGTAGTCCCGGTCCGACAGGCGGCGCAGGTAGCGCAGCATGGCGGTCTCCGAGCGGTGGCTGTGGAAGACCGGGTGGGTGAGGTACTCGTCCTCGCGCAGCAGCGCGGCGGGCAGCGCGTCGGCGCCCTCCGCGACCTCGACGCCCTCGACGCCGAACGCGGCCCAGACGCCCGCCAGGTGCTCGCGGGTGGTGGTCTCGTCGGTGGAGACCGAGATCCGGTCCGCGCCGTCCTGGAAGACGTTGATGCCGTTGGCGCGGGCGGCGGCGGCGATCTCCGCGGCGCGGCCGGGGACGACCGCGGTGACGGTGTCGAAGAACTCGCCGTGCAGCAGCTCGACGCCGCCGGCCCGCAGGCCCTCGGCGAGCGCGGCGGCGTAGCGGTGGGTGCGGCGGGCGATGTCGGCCAGGCCGTCCGGGCCGTGGTAGACGGCGTACATCGAGGCCATCACGGCGAGCAGCACCTGGGCGGTGCAGATGTTGCTGGTGGCCTTCTCGCGGCGGATGTGCTGCTCGCGGGTCTGCAGGGCCAGCCGGTAGGCGCGGTTGCCGTCGGCGTCGACCGAGACACCGACCAGGCGGCCGGGCAGCGAGCGGGCGTACTCGGCGCGCACCGCGAGGTAGCCGGCGTGCGGGCCGCCGAAGCCCATCGGCACGCCGAAGCGCTGGGAGGTGCCGCAGGCGATGTCGGCACCGAGCTCGGCCGGCGACTTCAGCAGGGTGAGGGCGAGCAGGTCGGCGGCGACGGCGACGATCGCGCCCAGGCCGTGGGCCTGCTCGATCAGCGGGGCGAGGTCGCGGACCACGCCGGTGGCGCCGGGGTACTGGAGCAGCACGCCGAAGACGCCGCGCTCGGCGATCTCGGCCGGGATGCCCTCGGACAGGTCGGCGACGACCACCTCGACGCCGGTCGGCACGGCGCGGGTGTTGATCACCGCGACGGTCTGCGGCAGGGTCTCGGCGTCGACCAGGAAGACACCGCCCTTGACCTTGGTGACGCGGCGGGCCAGGGCCATCGCCTCGGCGGCCGCGGTGCCCTCGTCCAGCAGGGAGGAGCCGGAGGTGGGCAGGCCGGTCAGGTCGGAGACCAGGGTCTGGAAGTTGAGCAGCGCCTCCAGGCGGCCCTGCGAGATCTCCGGCTGGTACGGCGTGTACGCGGTGTACCAGGCCGGGTTCTCCATGACGTTGCGCAGGATCACCGGCGGGGTGAAGGTGCCGTAGTAGCCCAGGCCGATCATCGACGTGAGCACGGTGTTGCGGCCGGCCAGCTCGCGCAGCTCGGCGAGGACCTGGGCCTCGCTGCGCCCGGCGGGCAGGTCGAGCGCGGTGATCGAGCGGATGGCCTCGGGGACGGCGGCGGTGGCCAGCTCGTCCAGCGAGGCGTACCCGACCTGGGCCAGCATCTTCTCCTGCGCGGCGGCGTCGGGGCCGATGTGGCGGTTCTCGAAGGGGCTGGCCTGTTCGAGCTCGGTGAGGGTCGCGGGGGTCGTGGGGCGTCCCGAGTTCGGCTGGGCGTTCATGGTGGTCGAGGCCTCCTGGTCACGGACCGGCGGGGGTGCGCACGCCCGGCGCCCCGCCGCTGCGGACAACAGCGGAGCGGCCCGGTCGGACGAACCCGACAGGCCTCCCCCTCTGTCATCGGGACCTGAGAGCTTCGCCCGCGCGGAGCGCCGTGGGACGCCCCGCCGGCTTGCACCGTCGGTGAGGGTGGGGTCCGCCGGCTCCCTCGCCCGCGATCCTGCCCTGCTTTCCAGAGTGACCTATCCCGCACGGTACGGATGCCTGAGAGATTCCGGGGAGGAGTTGCTCCTTCGGCGCCACGACCAGCGGCTTCCGCTGTCGAGGACTCTCCCGAGCGGGCTCGGCGGTCGCGCCCAGGGTACCAGCGGGAGGCACCGCGATCACGGGTGCGTCAGGTCCTTCGGCGACTTCACCGCTGTCGGCGGCCGTGCCCCGGTCGGCGCAGCCCCGGGCCCGTCCGGCCGCATCCCGCTCGCGCGCGCCCGTTTGATGGCTTTTGGTGTGAAGTGGCGCTGTCCTGCGGGCGTTTCCGCGAGCTCACCGCACTGGAGGAAAAGAGTGCAGACCGACATCGACCCCCGGGACCTCATCGGCCACAAGGCGGTGGACCGCAACGGGGACAAGATCGGCACCATCGACGAGGTGTACCTGGACGACTCCACCGGCCGTCCCGAGTGGGCCGCCGTCCGGACCGGCATCTTCGGCCGCGACGCCTTCGTCCCCCTGACCACGAGCGAGTTCTCCGGCGACGAGCTGCGGGTGCCGTACGACAAGTCCCTGGTGAAGGAGTCACCGGACTTCGGCGTGGGCCAGCACCTGTCGCCCGCCCAGGAGCTCCAGCTCTACCGCTACTACGGGCTGGACACCCCGGCGGAGGGCCGGCCGTCGGTGCCGGGCGAGGGCCCGTCGGAGAAGCCGGCCGACCTCGACTTCGGCACCACCGCGGGCACCGGCCCCACCGCCGCGCCCGCGAGCCCGCCCGTCCCGAACGGGACGGGGGCCCCGAACGGGACGGCCGCCACCAACGGGACGGGAGCGGTCGGCGGCACCGACGCCTCGCGCCCGGCCAAGCAGCTCACCTTCCACCGGGCGGCCGACCTCGACAAGCCGGCCGACGCCACGCCCGAGACCCGGGTGCGGACCTTCACCGCTCCCCCGGCCGCGCCCACCGCGCCCCACCCCGCCACCGAACCGCAGCCGCGCCCCGCGCGGCGGCCCGAGACCGGCCCGTCCGCCTCCTCCCCCACCGGCCCGCTGGAGATCACCTGCCGCGAGGAGCGCCTCGACGTCACCACCGAGTGGCACGTGATCGGCACCGCGAAGCTGCGCAAGTACGTGACCAGCGAGCAGGTGGAGCGCCGGATCCCGGTGGTCCGCGAGCGGGTCCGGGTCGAACGGGTGCCGGTCGGCGAGGCCGAGCGGGCCGCGCTCGACGAGAAGGAGATCGCCGAGGCGGTGGAGGAGGTCACCCTGCGCGAGGAGCGTCCGGTGGTCCGCAAGTACCTGGCGCCGGTCGAACGGGTCCGGCTGGTGGTCGAGCGGTACACCACCGAGGAGGTCGTCCGCGAGGAGCTGCGGCGCGAGCAGGTCGAGGTCCACGACAACGCCGCGGCCACGCCGGCCTTCCCGACCTCGCCGCCGCCCGCCGCGCCGGCCCCGGCCCGGCCCGCTCCGGACCGCCCGCTCGTCTGACGGCGGACTCCCGCTCCGCCCTGCCGCAGGACCCCGGCCGCCCCCGGCCGGGGTCCTTCCTTTTTACCAAGGCTTAACCAATGAATATTTGACACACTGAAGTATCCCCCTGCATGGTTACTTCAGTTCATTCACTATGTACGGGAGGAAGCAACCGTGAGTGAGGCACCACAGCCCACCACCGCGGCCGAGAAGCAGAGCAGCGCCCGGGTCCTGCCGGCCCTCATCCTGGCGATGCTGTCGTTCAGCGTGGTGCAGACCGCGGTCGTCCCGATCCTGCCCTCGCTCGCCAAGGAACTGAGCGTCTCCGGCTCCAGCATCACCTGGCTGATGACGGCCAACCTGCTGTCGGCCGCCGTGCTGACCCCCCTGCTGGGCCGCTTCGGCGACCTGCGCGGGCGCAAGCCGATGCTGCTGATCTCGCTCGGCGGCCTGGTCGCGGGCTCCGCCCTCGCGGTCTCCACCCACTCCTTCACCTGGCTGGTCGTCGCCCGCGTGCTGCAGGGCGCCGGCGGTGGCGTGCTGCCGCTCGCCATCAGCATCGTCCGCGACGAACTGCCCAAGCAGAAGGTCACCGGCGGCGTCGCCGCCATCAGCGCCTCGATGGGTGTCGGCAGCGGCCTCGGCCTGGTCGCCACCGGCCTGCTGCTGGAGCACTGGAGCTACAAGTCGATCTTCTGGATGGGCCTGGTCTTCGGTCTGATCGCGGTCGCCCTGGTCGCACTGCGGGTGCCCACCGACCCGGTCACCGACAAGGACGGCGGCGCCGACCCGCTCGGCGCGATCGCCCTCGCCGGCTGGCTCTCCGCCCTGCTGGTCGCCGTCAGCCAGGGCAACCACTGGGGCTGGACCTCCACCAAGACCCTCGGCCTGTTCGCCGTCGCCGCCGTGGTCGCCCTGATCTGGGGCGTCATCGAGGTCAAGGTCGCGCACCCGCTGGTCGACATGAAGATGATGTCGCGCCCCGCCGTCGCCTTCACCAACCTGGCCGGCCTGCTGATCGGCTTCGGCATGTACGGCTCCTTCATGGTCATCAGCAACTTCGCCCAGACCCCGGAGAAGCTCGCCCACTACGGCTTCACCGCCACCGTGCTGCACGCCGGCGTGATGCTGCTGCCCTCCGCCCTCGGCTCGATGGTCGCCGCCCCGCTCGGCGCACTGCTGATCGCCCGCCGCGGCCCGCGCCTGCCGCTGGTCCTCGGCGGCGTCCTCGGCGCCGTCTCGATGGCCTACCTGGCCCTGCGGCACAGCCACGAGGGCGACATCTACCTCTCCTCGGCGATCTTCGGCCTCGGCATCGGCCTCGCCTTCTCGGCGATGCCCGCCTACATCAACGGCGCCGTCCCGGCCGAGCAGAGCGGCATCGCCAACGGCATGAACGCCGTGCTGCGCACCGTCGGCGGCGCGATCGGCACCGCCGTCATGGCCGCCGTCCTCACCGGCGACACCATGAAGCTGCCGATCCCGGTCTCGCTGCCCACCCTGGACGCCTACCGGCACGCCTTCTGGACAGCCGCCGTGGTCTGCGCCGTGGCCGGCGCCGTCCCGTTCCTCATCCGCTCCGTCAAGCCGGTCACCAGCGTGACCACCGGCAGCCCGGCGGCGGACCTGACCTCCGGCCGGGAGCCGGTGAAGACCGACGCCTGACGAGGCGTCCGGCCCCGCGCCCAGGGACAGGGCGCGGGGACCGGACCCGGACGGTCGCCGAGGGCATCGCGACCGTCCGAGGCCCGGAACGCACGCGGCCCCACCCGGCCCCCCTGCCGGGTGGGGCCGCTTCGCGTCTAAGCGTCGTCCTCCCGCTCCTCCGTCGCGCCCGGCCAGCCCTCGCGCAGCGGCAGCGGCCGGGCCGGCTCCAGCGCGGGATCCTCGATCGCGAAGGTCCGCACCCGCCCCGGCCCGCTCCACGGCGTCTCGAAGCGCACCGTCACCCGCCCCACCCCGCTGCCCTGCACCCACCCCGGCCCGAGCTCCGCGTGGTGGACGTCCTGCCCCGGCAGCCAGCGCCGCACCGCCACGGCCTCCTCCTCGACCGCCTCCGGCTCCTCCTCGGCCCCGGCCCCGGCGGCCTCGGCCTCCTCCCGGACGGCCTGCGCGAACAGGTCCTCCTGGGTGTAGTCGGCCAGCTGCGCCACCCCCACGCCCAGCAGCCGCACCCCGCCCGTGATGTCCACCTGCGCGGCCAGCCGCCGGGCGGTCTCGACGATCACCGCCTCCTCGTCCGTCGGACCGCGCAGCGTCTCCGAGCGGGTCAGCGTGGAGAAGTCGAAACGCCGGACCTTCAGCACCACCGTGCGACCCGAGCGCCCCGCCCCGCGCAGCCGCCGCACACAGCGCAGCGCCAGCGCCTCCACCTCGCGCAGCACCCGGTCCCGGTCCGCCAGGTCCACCTCGAAGGTGTCCTCCACCGAGACCGACTTGGCGTCCTGGTCCGCCACCACCGGCCGGTCGTCCAGGCCTATCGACATCTGGTGGACGCCGGCCCCGTGCGCCCTGCCCAGCAGTTGCACCAGCTCCGGTTCCCCCGCCTCGGCGAGCTCGGCCACCGTGTTCAGCCCCGCCCGGCGCAGCACCTGCTCGGTGGCCGGGCCGATCCCCGGCAGCGCCCGCACCGGCATCGGCCCCAGCACCGCCCGCTCCTGCCCCGGCTCGATCAGCACCAGCCCGTCCGGCTTGGCCTGCTCGGAGGCGATCTTGGCCATCAGCTTCGAGCCCGCCGCCCCGACCGAGGCGGTCAGCCCGGTGCGCCGCTCGATGTCCGCCCGCAGGTCCTCCGCCAGCGCCAGCACCAGCCGCTCCCCCGTCCCGTGCTCCGCCTCGGCCAGCACCGGGCCGTACGGACCGGCCTCCAGGTCGACGAAGGCCTCGTCCAGGCTCAGCGGCTGCACCAGCGGCGACAGCTCCCGCAGCAGCCCCATCACCAGCTCGCTCACCTGCCGGTACGCCTCGAAACGGCCGGCCAGGAAGGCCGCGTTCGGGCAGAGCCGACGCGCCTGCGCCATCGGCATCGCCGAGTGCACCCCGAACCGCCGCGCCTCGTAGGAGGCGGTCGACACCACCCCGCGCCCGCCCAGTCCGCCGACGATCACCGGCTTGCCGCGCAGGCTCGGCTTGGCCGCCTGCTCCACCGACGCGAAGAAGGCGTCCATGTCGAGGTGGATGATGCTCGGCAGTGACCGCACCCGCCGATCATGCCCCACGGGTGCGACAACGCCGCCGAACCCGGCCGCCCGCTCAGCGCGCCGACTGCTCCGGCCCCGCGTCCGCCAGCGCCTGCGGTATGCCCGGCTCGCGCGGGCCGAGGAACAGCGGGTCCGGCCGCAGCCAGGCGTTCAGCGCCGCCTTCCCGGCCCCCGGGATCTCCCGGAACCCGCCGTACAGCCAGGTCGCGTCCCGCACCTCCGGCACCCCCACCGCGTAGGACTCGATGCCCGCCGCCTCGCACAGCGCCAGCGCCCGCCGGACGTGGAAGTCCTGGCTGACCAGCACCGCCCGGTCCACCCCGAAGATCCGGTGCGCCCGGGTGCAGGAGTCCCAGGTGTCGAACCCCGCGTAGTCGCCGACCACCCGCACCTCCGGCACCCCGTGCTCGATCAGGTACCCGCGCATCGCGTCGGTCTCGTCGTAGCTCGTCCGGCCGTTGTCACCGGTCACCAGGATCGCCTGGACCTTCCCCGTGCCGTACAGCTCCACCGCCGCGTCGAGCCGGTGGGCAAGGTACGGCGAGGGCTTGCCGTCGAACAGCCCGGCGCCGAACACCACCGCCACCGGCGCCGGGGGCGCGCTCGCCACCGTGCCGACCCGGTCCCCCGCGGCGAGCCACAGCCAGGCGCTCGGCGCGAGCGCCAGCGAGCAGCCGAGCGTCACCAGCTGGAACAGCCGCCGCTGCACCGGCCGCCGGCGCAGCCGCAGACCGAGCCGCACCGCCCTGCGCGCCACCAGACCGGGGATCCCGTCACCGAACCGCCGCACATTGCCCTCCCTCGTCCCGGCTCACCGGGCACGACGACGCCGTGGGCCCGGACGGTTCCCCGTCCGGGCCCACGGCGTCCCTCGAAGTCCTTGGGGCGTGCCCTAGACAGCCCGGTTGCGCCGCTGCGCCAGCTCGTCCGCCGGGTCCTGGCCGACCACCGTCTCGCCGGTGTCGGTGCGCTCCCCGTGCAGCCGCACCAGGGTCAGCTCCAGCTCCCGCCAGACCGCTCCGACCGCGATCCCGAAGACCCCCTGGCCGCCCTTCATCAGGTCGACCACCTGCTGGGGCGTCGTGCACTCGTACACCGTCGCGCCGTCGCACATCAGCGTCAGCCCGGCCAGGTCGGCGATCTCGGCGGCCTGCAGATGGGCGACCGCCACCCGGATGTTCTGCAGCGAAACGCCGGCGTCCAGGAGCCGTTTGACGATCTTCAGCAGCAGGATGTCGCGGAAGCCGTAGAGCCGCTGGCTGCTCGCCGGGTACACCGAGCGGACGCTGGGCTCCAGCAGGCCGGTGCGGGCCCAGTAGTCCAGCTGGCGGTAGGTGA
Organism: Kitasatospora sp. NPDC004723; assembly: GCF_040609255.1. NCBI lineage: Bacteria > Bacillati > Actinomycetota > Actinomycetes > Kitasatosporales > Streptomycetaceae > Kitasatospora > Kitasatospora sp. NPDC004723. The sequence continues at coordinate 109,421 of NZ_JBEXJT010000025.1, forward strand.
TCCCGGCCGCCGCGCAGGCGGTCGGGCCCCGGTAGCCGATCAGCTCGGACGTCGGCGAGAACCGCTCCAGAGCCGGCTGGCCGGGCTGTACCGCCGGGAACCGTCCCACCCGCGGCAGCTCCGCCGTCCGGGGCAGTTCGGTCACCGTTCGTGTGGTGCGCGGCAGGTGCACGGCGCACAGGCCTCCCGTGGCCACTTCATCGCCAGTGCCGGTCATGCCTACCTCCGTCCACTCGTGCTGCGGGCAACCCAGACCTCGGGCGTCGGACACCCGGGCAGCCCCTCCTGACGGTAGGCAGTCCCCCATGGCCCGTCAACGATCGCCACGCCGGGCCGAACAGACCGCGTCACCCAGGAGAGTGGTTTTTCGTGCCCCTAGTGTGGGTAGGTGGAGGCATTTTGGCAAAACAGCCGCACCGCTTACGGCACTTCGGCCTTCCGGCCGGCTTCCGCAGCGCCCCCGGGCCGCCCCGCGCCCTACTGCGGGCCGCCCCCGCCGAAGTCCTCCGGCGACACCTGGTCGAGGAACTCGCGGAACTTCTCGACCTCGTCCTCCTGCTCGTCCGGGATCGCGATGCCCGCCTCCGCGAGCACCTCCTCGCTCCCGTAGATGGGGGTTCCGGTGCGCAGCGCCAGCGCTATCGCGTCGGACGGCCGGGCGCTCACCTCCACCCCGCCGGCGAAGACCAGCTCGGCGTAGAAGACGCCCTCGCGCAGATCGGTGATCCGGACCTCGGTGAGCTGCTGGCCGAGCGCCTCCAGGACGTCCTTGAACAGGTCGTGCGTCAGCGGGCGCACCGGCGTCATGCCCTGCTGGGCGAAGGCGATCGCGGTCGCCTCGCCGGGGCCGATCCAGATCGGCAGGTAGCGATCGCCCCCGACCTCCCGGAGCAGCACGATCGGCTGGTTGGAAGGCATCTCCACCCGGACACCCACGACGTCGAGCTCATTCACACAGGCAACCCTATGGCTCCCGACCCGGATATGAAAGCGCAGCGCCGACGCCGCTGGTCAGCGGGGTGGGCACGAAGGGGCGGCCGTTACGAACGGATCCGCAGGCCGGCCTGGACCATCGCGGCGTGCAACCGGACGGACAGCGTCGCGAGCTCCCGGGCGGTGGCCTCGGCGTGCGCCCGGGTCTGCGGGTTGCGGTGCCGTCGCAGCGGCGCCACCACCTGCTCGACCAGGGTGACCTCCCGGTCCGCGGCCGCCTTCATGGCCCGCAGGTGGCGCGGCTCGAGCCCGTACCGGCCGAGTTCGGCGACCAGCCGGGCGACCTGCAGCGCCTCGCCGTCGTAGCCGCCGTCCGGCCCGGGGGCGACCAGTCCGTAGGACTCCCACTCGGCCAGCTCGGCCTCGCCGGCCTCGGCGGCCGCCAGCAGCTCGGCCCGGCCAAGCCGGACCCCGGCGGAGGCCTCGGCCGAGGCGGTCAGCTCCCGGTCCGCCTCCTCCAGCGGCCCGGGCCGGGTGTCCGCGGCCCCGGGCAGCGCCGGCGGGCTCTCGCCGCGCTCGATCGCGTCGAGGTGCTCGCGGATCACCCGCAGCGGCAGGTAGTGGTCGCGCTGCATCCGCAGCACGTAGGCCAGCCGCTCGACGTCGGCCGGGCTGAACTTGCGGTACCCCGAGGGCGTGCGCTGCGGCTCGACCAGCCCCTCCGCCTCCAGGAAGCGGATCTTGGAGATGGTGACCTCGGGGAAGTCGTCGCGCAGGAAGGCCAGCACGGCGCCGATGCTCAACAGCTCGTCACCGCCGCGCCGCCGCCCGGCGGGCCGGTCCGGCCGGAGCGGCTGCCTGGGGGCCGCGACCACCCCCCGCGCGCCCTGGTCCGGCCGGGGGCCGGACGACGCGGGGGTGATCGCCCCGAGAGGAGAGGAAGTGCTGTTCGGACTCACTCGGGCTCCTGCCGACGTTGGTTTCAGTACCCCCGGTTGTGGCTGGCGAAGAAGACCAGCCGGTACTTCCCGATCTGCACCTCGTCGCCGTTGTTCAGGGCGACCTCGTCGATCCGCTCCCGGTTGACGTAGGTGCCGTTGAGGCTGCCGACGTCGGCGACGGTGAAGCCGCCGCCCGGCGTCCGGCGGAACTCCACGTGCTTGCGGGAGACCGTGACGTCGTCCAGGAAGATGTCGCCCTGCGGGTGACGGCCGGCCGTCGTCTTGTCGGAGTCCAGCAGGAACCGGCTGCCCGAGTTCGGGCCGCGCTGGACGATCAGCAGGGCCGAGCCCGGGGGCAGGGCGTCGATCGCGGCCAGCACCTCGGCCGAGAGCGCCGGCGTGCCGGTCCCGGTCGTGGTGTTGGGGTCGTAGGACTCCAGACCGGAGATCGAGATGGTCGAGGTGGTCTCGGCCGCCCCCTCGGGCAGCAGCCCGCCGCGCAGCGCCGTGCCGCAGTTGGAGCAGAACCGGGCCGAGGCCGGGTTCTGGTTGCCGCACCTGGGGCACGGAGTGGGGCCAGCCATGTTCACAGCCTCCTGGCGCGGCACACCCGACGGGTTGTGCCCGGCGTACGGGTCCGGGGCAAACCCTCCACCAGAGGTTGAGGGTCCTGTCGGGAAACCTATGCGCGGGGCGCCGGAGGGGTCAACCGACGCGCCGTAGCCCGCCTGATTCCCCGCGTACTGGGCACCGTCCCGGAACAGCGGACGCTCGGCGTACTCCGCGCCCTCGGGGGCGGAGCGCATGCCCGGCACGGCGGGCTCGTCGTCCCGGCGGTGCAGCGCGGTGGGCGCCTCCGCCGCGGCCGCGTTGCGGCCCTTGTTACGACCGAACAACTTCGAGAAGAAACTCACGGGCGAATCCCCTTGCGTGTGACAAACCCGCCCGTGGGGCAGGGTGAGAACCTCGGACAGGATGCGGGCCCGGTCGTGGATCGGGCCGGCTGGAGCGGCGCTCCGAACGTGACGGTCACTTCGGAGCCGGTTTGGCGTACTGCGGCGTCTTCGGATCGACGATGGCGTCGACGACCACCTTCTGCTGCGGGGAGATCGTCGCGCGAGCCTGGTGGCTCTCCAGGGTACGGACCACGCCTCCCGGAATGTTCAACGCGGGCGTGAGGTCCTGCGGGTTCCCCACGACGGTGAAGCGGTAGGGCGCCGAGACCTTCTTGCCGTCGATCTGCACACCGCCGCCGGACACGTCCGTGAAGTAGGTGTTGACCACCACGCGCACATCGTTGATCTGAATCGCCTCCGCCCCCGCCGCTCGGAGTTCCTGCAGGGTGTCCAGCAGCATATCTGCCTTCACCTGCCCTTGGGGATCATCGACCGTCAGTACGATGCCCGGACCGGTGGCCCGGACGGTCCCGGCGAGGACGCCGAGTTCCGTCGCCTTCTTCCTGGTCTGCTCCTGGGCCTCCTTGGCCTGGTTGGAGCTGTTCTCCAACTTGGCCAGGGACTGCTCCAGCTCCGCCTTCTCCTGCTGGAGACGCTGCTGACGGCTGTCCAGTTCGTCGAGGATGCGGACCAGGTCCTCCTGGCGCGCGCCGCGCAGCTGGCTGTGGTGGTCGTTGGTCGAGCGGACCTGGATCGCCAGGCCCAGGCCGAGCGAGAACAGCAGCAGGGCCACCACCAGCTGACCGCGCGACAGCCGCGGCGGCCACAGCGCGGCCATCAGCCGGCGCCGCCCGGCGTGCCGGTCGACGGTGTGGGCGGACACCGACATCGGAGCGTGCTCGGGCTCCTCCAGGTCGTCCTCGGGCTCCGGCTCCTCCTCGGCCTCCGGCGCCACGGCGTCCGACCCGGCGTCCAGGACGGGCGTCCGTGCCGTCACCTCCGGCGCACGCGCGGGCGCGGGCGTCACCCCGGGGGCGCGCCCGGGACCGGACGGGACGACCACGGCCACGGGCTCGACCGCGGCCACGGGCTCGGCCTCGGGCTCGACCGGCGCGCCCACCGCCTCGACCTCCGACCTTTCCCCTCGCTTCTCGTCCTGCACGACTTCTCCCGCCGATCCGTCCACTTTCTCCTCCGCCGCGCGCCCGCGGTCCGGCTCAGGCACGGAAGACATGGCGCCGGATCGCCGCGGCGTTGGAGAAGATGCGGATGCCGAGCACGACGACCACGCCCGTGGACAGCTGCGAGCCGACGCCCAGCTGGTCGCCGAGGAAGACGATCAGCGCCGCCACCACCACGTTCGAGAGGAACGAGACGAAGAACACCTTGTCGTCGAAGATCCCGTCCAGCATCGCGCGGACGCCGCCGAACACCGCGTCCAGCGCCGCCACCACCGCGATCGGCAGGTAGGGCACCACGGCGTCGGGCACCTCGGGCTGGACGAAGAGTCCGACGACGACCCCGATCACGAGACCCAGTACGGCAATCACGGTGTAGCGGCTCCTGTCGCTGCGGCGGGCGACCCAGTGGTCGCGGTGGGCGGGTGGGAGGTGGTGGTCCTGCTGGGCGGGGCACTCGGCGAGCGCTTGCCGCTCGCCTTCGGCGACGGCGAGGCCTCGGCGGACGGGCTTCCCGTCGACGGCGCGCCGGCCGTGGGGCTCCCGCTCGGGGCGCCGGTCCCGCTCGCGCCCGGACTCGCGCCCGGACTCGCGGAGCCGCTCGAGCCCGCGCTCGGCGAGGCCTCGGGGGTGGCGGGCTGGACGGTCCGCAGCGTGACGCCGACGGCCGCGGGCAGCGTGAGGCCCTTCTGCGGCGAGATCGTCGACTTGATGCCGTACTTCTCCTGCAGCAGCCGCAGGTACTGACCCGCCATGGCGTTCTCGAAGGCGCTCACCATCCGCGGCCCGTCCCCGAGCGCCTGCACCGTGTACGGCGGCACCAGCGGCCGGTTGTCCACCAGGACGGCCTCACCGGCCGCGCGGATCGCCGAGAGCGCGGTGAGCCGCTGGCCGTTGATCGAGACGGCCTCCGCGCCCGAGGCCCAGAGTCCGTTCACCACCAGCTGCAGATCGCGGTCGCGCAGCCGCCCGCTGTTGGAGAAGCCCTGGCCGGCGCGCGGGTCGACGTTCCCGCCCGCACCGGTGCCGGCCGCGTCCTCCACCACCAGCTTCACACCGGGCCCGGTCACCTCACCGAGGCCCACCGCGCCGACCACCGCCGCCGCTTCGGTGTCGCCCGAGGCGAGCGCCTGCTGCTGGGTGGTCTCGACCTTCCGGCGCAGGTCCTGGACCTGCTGCTGGAGGTGGTCGGCCGAGCCGTTGGCGTCGTTGATCCGGTGGATCAGCGCGTCGCGCTCCTTGGCGAGCGTCGGCTCCGCCTTGTGCGCGTTCACCGCCCCGACCGTGACGACCGCGCCGACGAGCGCCAGTCCCGCCCCCAGCGTCAGCGCCCCGCGCAGGGTCCCCGGTATCCGGTACGGGCCGTCCCCGCCCCGCGCGGCCGCCGCCTCGGCGTAGCCCTCGTCCAGGCTGTGGTCCATCACGTTGGTCAGCAGGGACATCGAGGCATCCGGACGGCTGAACCGTCCACTGCTGGCACCCTGCCCCGGCGTCGCTGACATGGGGACCATCGTCCCATGTCGCGCGAGGGCCCGGCGCACGCCCCCTGACCTGCACACATGCCAAACCCGGCGGACCGTGACCAACCGCCCGAAACGGACAGCGGGGCGGGACGGCCACCGCCGTCCCGCCCCGCCCCGGGCTCACCGCCCGGCGCCGTCGACCACCGCCGCCCACTCGTCGAGCAGGGCCTCGCTCGCCGCGTCGTCCGGGCCCTCGGCCCACAGGTGGGTGACCGCCTCGGCCGGGTCCGGCAGGACCAGCGTCCAGCGCCCGTCCGTCTCCACCACCCGGACGCCGTCCGTGGTGTCCAGCCGCCGGCTGCCGGCCGCCTCCACCACCGAGCGCATCACCATGCCCTTCGCCGCCCACGGCGTCGCGATGTCCCGCCGGCGGATGTGCGCCTGCGGGATCCGCGCGTCGATCTGGCTCAGCGTGAGCTGGGTGCGGGCCACCAGGCCGACCAGCCGGACGAACGCCGCCGCCCCGTCCAGCACCCCGCTGAACTCGGGCACCACGAAACCGCCGCGCCCGTCGCCGCCGAACACCGTGCCCTCGGCGGAGGCCGCCTTGGCCAGGTCGTCCGGCGTCGTGGTGGTCCAGATGACCTGGGTGCCGTGGTACGCCGCGACCTGCTCGGCGATCCGGGTCGTCGTGACCGGCAGCGCCACCTGCCCGCTCCGCCGCTCGGCCGCGACCAGGTCCAGCAGGACCAGCAGCGCCCGGTCGTCGTCGATCACCCGGCCCAGCTCGTCCACGAAGGCCACCCGCTCGCCCACCGGGTCGAAGCGCACGCCGAAGGCCGCACGCGAGGAAGCGACCAGTTCCCCGAGCCGGGCCAGCCCGGCCCGCCGCTCCTCGGCGTCCTCGGTGGGCCGCGACTCGTCGAGCCCGCTGGAGACGGTCAGCGCCTCCACCCCGAGCCGGCCGAGGATGCTCGGCAGGACGAGCCCCGCACTGCCGTGCGCGGTGTCCACGACCACCTTCAGCCCCGCCTCCCGCACGCCCGTGATGTCCACGGTCCGCAGCAGGTTGCCCGCGTAGGAGTCGAAGACGCTGGACGGGAAGGTGAGGTCGCCGATCTCCCCGGGGAACGCCCGGCGGTACTCCTGCCGCGCGTACACGCGGTCGAGCTTGCGCTGGCCGGCCTGGGACAGATCGGCCCCCCGCTCGTCGAAGAACAGGATGTCCAGCGAGTCCGGCACCCCGGGGGTGGTCCGCAGGAAGATCCCGCCCGCGCTGCCCCGCGCCGTGTGCTGCCGGGCCACCGGCATCGGCACGTTCTCCAGGTCGCGGACGTCGATCGCGCTGGTCTGCAGGGCCGAGATCATCGCCCGCTTGAGCGCGCGCGCACCACGCGAGTGGTCACGCGCGATGGTGACGGTCGCCCCCTTCTTCAGCGTCGTCGCGTACGCCCCGGCCAGCCGGACGGCCAGCTCCGGGGTGATCTCGACGTTGAGGATGCCGGAGACGCCGCGCACCCCGAAGAGGTGCTCCTGCCCCCGGGACTCCCAGATCACCGAGGTGTTGACGACGGCGCCGGCCTCGATCGTCTTGAACGGGTAGACCCGGACGTTGGCCGCGATGATCGACTCCTCGCCGACCAGGCACTCGTCCCCGATCACCGCGCCGTCCTCGATCCGCGCGGCCCGCATCACATCGGTGTTCTTGCCGACGACGCAGCCGCGCAGATTGCTCTGCGGCCCGACGTACACGTTGTCGTGCACGACCGCTCTGTGCAGGAAGGCGCCGCGCTTCACCACGACGTTGCTGCCGAGCACGGTGTGCTCGCGGATCTCCACCCCGGCCTCGACCTTGGCGTAGTCGCCGATGTACAGCGGACCGCGCAGCACCGCCTCCGGGTCCACCTCGGCGCCCTCGGCCACCCAGACGCCCGGGGAGATCTCGAACCCGTCGAGCTCGACGTCGACCTTGCCCTCCAGGACGTCCGCCTGGGCCTTGCCGTAGCTCTCGTGGGTGCCCACGTCCTCCCAGTAGCCTTCGGCCACGTAGCCGTAGACCCGCTTGCCCTCCTTGAGCAGCTGCGGGAACACGTCACTCGACCAGTCCACCGATTCGCCGGCCGCGACGTAGTCGAAGACCTCGGGCTCCATCACATAGATGCCGGTGTTCACCGTGTCCGAGAAGACCTGCCCCCAGGTCGGCTTCTCCAGGAAGCGCTCGACCCGGCCCTCGTCGTCGGTGATGGTGATCCCGAACTCCAGGGGGTTCGGCACCCTGGTGAGACAGACGGTGACCAGTGCGTTCTTACTGCGGTGAAACTCGATCAATTCCGAGAGGTCGAAGTCCGTCAACGCGTCGCCGGAGATCACCAGAAAGGAGTCGTCCTTGAGAGCGTCCTCGGCGTTCTTGACACTCCCCGCAGTGCCTAGTGGGGTCTCCTCGTTCGCATAGGTGAGATGCATGCCCAGCTCTTCGCCGTCACCGAAGTAGTTCTTCACCAGTGAGGCCAGGAACTGGACGGTCACGACGGTGTCGGAGAGACCGTGCCGCTTCAGCAGCCGAAGCACGTGCTCCATGATCGGCCTATTGGCGACCGGAAGCAGCGGCTTCGGCATGCTGGAGGTCATCGGGCGAAGTCGAGTGCCTTCGCCCCCTGCCATAACAACGGCTTTCATTACGGGTGCGTCCTCCTTCGCGGTGGTGGGCCCTGCGGGTCCATCAAACCGTTCCAGAGGTGGTCTACCCGGAAGGTATGGTCCGACGCACCGTGGCGTCGTGGGAATTCTCTCAGATCACGTCTCAGACCGTGGACACCGAGGAGCCGGCGTCGCCGCGGATGATCTGCCGCGCCTGGACCGCGTAGAGAATGGCGGCCCACCAGTAGAGCACCGTGCCCCACCAGATGAACGCCCAGCTCACGACCTCGGCCGGCTGCGCGATCCAGGTGTCCCCGGAACCGAGCAGCAGAAGCGGAAAGGCGTACATCAGATTGAATGTCGCGGCCTTCCCCAGGAAACTCACCTGCAACGGTCCGTAGCCGTGCCGGTTGAGAATCGGCAGAAGCGCCGCGATAAACACCTCACGGGCCAGCAGGATCGCCGTCAGCCACCACGGCAGGATCTCACGCCAGGTCAGACCGACCAGGGTGGAGAACACATAGAGCCGGTCCGCCAGCGGGTCGAGCAGCTGCCCCACCCGGCTGATCTGACCCCACCGCCGGGCGAGTTTCCCGTCCAGGTAATCACTGATGCCACTGAGCATCAGAATCAGCAAGGCCCAACCGTCGTTGTTCGGTCCGTCGAACACCGGCCAGAGGATCAGCCAGAGGAAGAGCGGAACACCGACCAGCCGGCCCATGCTCAGCAGGTTGGGGATGGTGAGGACGCGATCGGTCTGGACCCGCGTCTCCTGGACCTCCACCCGGGGGCCTCCTGTCACGTATAGCAACTACTGCATGTTGACCTTACAACAGAGAAGCCCCCGACCGATGACCGGCGGGGGCTTCTCCAGAATATTTGTTCGGCGGCGTCCTACTCTCCCACAGGGTCCCCCCTGCAGTACCATCGGCGCTGTGAGGCTTAGCTTCCGGGTTCGGAATGTAACCGGGC
>NZ_JBEXJT010000026.1:0-117083 GCF_040609255.1 Kitasatospora sp. NPDC004723
TGCGCTTCATGGAGCAGGTGACCGGCGTCGCCGAGCCCAACATCTCCGCCTGGCGCCGCGCCGTCTGCGGCGACCTCACCAGCTGCTTCGACTTCACCGCCCCCGACTACTCGATCCCGCAACTCCCCGACACCAAAGCCCTGATGGCCAGGGCCGACGCGGGCACCAAGCTGCCGGGCGTGCAACTCCCCGCCGTCGGCGCCCAGTCCATGCCCGTCCAGGAGACCGGAACCCGCCCGCACCGCCGACTGCCCTACCGCCCCTGGGCGGAGGCCGCCGTCGACCGCGACACCGGCCTGATCGCCTGTACGCTGCGCAACGACGGCGGCGTCGCCTACCCGTTCACCGTCTACCCGAACACCGTCTACGCCTTCGCCGGCACCCCGTACACCGTGGCCCCCGGCGCGAGCCGCACCCACACCTGGGACGCCGCCACCACCGACGGCCGCTACGACTTCACCGTGCACGGCCCGGACGGCTTCGTCCGCCGCTACGCCGGGACGGTGGTCCGCGCCGAGCAGGACGACGTCGCGGTGCCGGTGGTGAACGCCGTGCCCGACGCCTCGGCACTCACCTTCACGCTCGCCAACGCCGGTCGGACGGCCGTCACCTTCACCCTCACGCCGAACGACTACGCGGGCACCGAGCAGACCGTCCGGGTCGGCCCGAACACCACGGCCACCGCCGTGTACCCGTTGGACCAGGGCCGCTACGACGTCACCGTGACGGCGGCCACCGGCACCCGCTTCACCCAGCGGTACGCGGGCACCCTGCACTGAGGGGGCGCCCCGCACCGGCCGGCACCCGGGGTCACCGGGCGTCCGCCGCCACCCGGAAGCCGATGTTCCCGGCCGAGCTGTCCGGTGTGTTGGAGCTGCGTGCCGCCACCCGGTAGCGGTAGCAGTAGGAGGCGTGGCACATGTGGGAGCCGCCGCGCATCACCCGTGCCTCGCCGTCCGGCGGGCCGATCGGGTCGCGGTTCGGGCCGGTGAGGTGGAAGTCCGCGCTGAACCGGTCCGCGCACCACTCCCAGACGTTGCCGACGGTGTTGTACAGGCCGAAGCCGTTCGGCCGGAAGGCGGTCACCGGGGCGGTCCCCCGGTGACCGTCGGCCGCCGTGTTCAGGGTGGGGAAGACGCCCTGCCAGGTGTTGCACATGTACCGGCCGCCCGGGGTGAGTTCGTCGCCCCACGGGTAGCGCGCCTGCTCCAGGCCGCCCCGGGCGGCGTACTCCCACTCGGCCTCGGTGGGCAGCCGGGTGCCCGACCAGGCGCAGTACGCCTGCGCGTCGTGCCACGAGACGTGCACCACGGGGTGGTTCTGGCGGGTGGTGACCGAGGAGCCCGGCCCCTCGGGCGCGCGCCAGCTCGCCCCGGCGACCGCCCGCCACCACGGCACGGCGGCCACCTGCGGGGAGGTGGTGGCCAGCCGTTCCGGCAGGAAGCCCTCGAAGACGTAGGAGAAGCCGAAGGTCTCCGCCTCGGTGCGGTGGCCGGTGGCCTTGACGAAGGTCGCGAAGGCCGCGTTGGTCACCGTGGTCGGCGCGATCCGGAACGGGCTCAACTCGACTTCGCGGACCGGCCCTTCACCGTCTTCCGGGTAGCCCTCCCGATCGTCCGTGCCCATCAGGAACCGCCCGCCGGCCAGGCCGGTGAGCTGCCGCGCCACCCGTGAGACGGCTCCGGGGGCGGCAAGCGTGAGGGCGACGGGCGCGACGGGCGCGGCGGGCGCGGCGGCCCCGTCGCCGTCACGGCCGGGGGCGCAGCAGGGCTTGGTGGTGGACACGGCGGTTCCTCGTTCTGGTCGGGGGTCGGGGTCCGGGGGTGGCGGCCGGCCACCACCCCCGGACCATCGGGGGAAGGGGAAGGGGAAGAGCCCGAGCGGGTCAGGCCGCCCGGCCGGGGGTCAGGCGGCCCGGTCGGCGGCCAGCTGCGCCGCCAACGCCGGTACGCCGAGCGCCTGTTCCTGCTGCGGGGTGGCCTGGTACAGCAGGTTGCTCAGCTGGTAGGGGTCGGCCGCCAGGTCGTAGTACTCGCGGAACTTCACCTCACCGGTGCCGGACACCGTGCCGTTCGCGTCGGTGTGCAGCGCGTAGTACTCGGTGTACTGCTTGTCGGCGGCCACGTAGGAGGACCAGGTGGGCGGGCCGCCTGCCGCCGTGCCCTGCTTCCACCACTCCACCAGCAGGTGGTCCCGGTCGGCGGCGGTGAGCAGCGAGTGGCCGTCCTGCGGCGTGTCGGGCGTGATGCCGACGGCGTCGAGGATGGTCGGGGCGACGTCGATGTTGGCGACGATCCGGTGGTCGGTGGTGCCCGCGCCGAGGCCGCCGGCCGGCCAGGAGAGGTAGAACGGCACCTCGTGCGCCGGGGAGTAGGGCACGGACTTCTTGAGCCAGCCGTGGTCGGCCCAGGTGTAGCCGTTGTCGCCGAGGTAGATCACCAGGGTGTTGTCCAGCTGGCCGAGCGCGACCAGCTTGTCGTGGACCGCCTGCACGGCGTCGTCGACGGAGAGCAGGGTGCGCAGCTGGCGGGTGCGCACCGCCTGGGCGTCGGCGAGGGTGGCGGTGGCGTTCTGGATGTAGCCGGGCTTGTCGCTGCGGTCGTCCTCGGGCACCGAGGGGCGCCCGTTCCACGGCGGGACGACGGTGTCCGCGTACTTGGGGGCCGGCACGTTGGGCTCGTGCGAGGCGTAGGGGGTGACGTAGGCGAACCAGGGGCGGGTGTCGGTGGCGGCCTTGTCGAGGAACGCCAGGGTGCGGTTCTTGATGATGTTGGTGGTGTAGCCGGTGAGGGTCTGGACGTCGCCGTCGATGTTCCAGGTGGCGTTGTTGTAGGCGGGCTGGAGCAGCGCCCACTCCTCGAAGTGCGGCGGGTTGTCCGCCACCGCCCAGGAGTTGAGGTACTTGCCGAACAGCCCGGTGCGGTAGCCGGCCTGCCGGAGGTAGCGCTGCACGGTGGTGTGCTGGTCGAGGCTGTGCGAGGCGCCGTTGTTGCGCACGCCGTGGTGGTGGGCGTAGCGGCCGGAGAACACCGAGGACCGCGAGGGCGCGCAGAGCGGCGTGGTGACGTGGCCGCGGGTGAAGCGGACGCCGTGGCCGGCGATCCAGTCCACGGTCTGCGGGGTGGCCCACTCGGTGTGCTTGGGCTGGTCGTCGGTGACGATCAGCAGGATGTTGGGCCGGGCGGCGCCCGCCCCGGCAGCGGCCTCGGCCGCCGCGGCGGCGGGGCGCGCCGCCGCGAGCTGGAGCGCCGCCGGGGCGGCGGCGGTGGCGGCCGCGGCCGCGGCGCCGGCGAGGAAGCCGCGCCGGCCGACCCGGGGCGAACCGTTCGTTTCCGAATCGCCGATCTCGCTCATGAATTCCCTCCATGCTTTTCGGTGATTCCGGACGCGGCGGCCCCGGGAAATATCAGGGGGCGGCACCGGAATCATTCACGGGGAAGCGGCCCACCGGCCCGCACGACGGTCGCGCCCGCCTCCCGGACGGCGTGCACGGGCGCGCGGTCCGACCGGGGATCCGCGGCGAAGGAATCGGGGCACCTCATCGACCTGCACGAACGGTGCGGGGACGAGCCACCCCGGGAAGGTCCGGCGTCCTGCGGCGGCCCCCGTCCACCCGTCCGGGGGCCGCCGCCGGTTCACGCCGGAGCGGCCGTACAGAGGGCGCTCGCGAGCCGTCCGAGATCGACGTGCCGGCGAGCAGCCAGGAACTCTCCAGCTGCCATGCGTGCGACTTTAGGAGTTCCCGGCGAACACTGGCAATACCCGGACGCCATTGTTTCGGCGGCATGTCGAATATCCGGCCGCGGGTTTCCCCTCGTCAACAATCAGGGTGGCGGCCGCGCGAGGGGACCGCAACGCGCCGCCCGGCCGGGGCCCGTCGCACTCCAGGGGCCCCGACCGCAACGGCCCTGCGCCTCATCCGCCTCATCCGCCTCATACGGCTCAGTCGTCGAAGGCCAGCACCGCCTTGCCGTGGAGCCGGCCGGCGAGCAGGGCGTCCACGGCATCGGCGGCGTCCCTCCAGCCGCCGCGCCAGGTGATGCCCGGGTCCAGTTCCCCCGCCGCGACGCGGTGGGCCAGCCAGGTGAGGTCCCGGTCCAGGCCGGTGCAGGCGAGCAGCATGAAGGTCACCAGGCTGCGGTCGTGCCGGTCCTGGTCCCCGAAGAGCGCACCGAAGGGGAAGGTCTCCCCTTCGCCCGCGCTGTGCCCGGCGGCGACCAGTGTGCCGCCCGGCCCCAGAGCCTCGTAGGCCTCCACCAGTTGGGGCCCGCCGACCAGGTCGATCACGCCGTCGACGGGCCGCGGGGACTCCTTCGGCGAGCCGACCACCTCGTGCGCCCCCAGGCGCCGCAGCAGAGCGCCGTTCCGTTCCGGCGCACCGGTGGACGCGATCACGTGCGCCCCCGCGGCGCGGGCGAGCTGGACGGTGTACCGGCCGACTCCGCCGGTGGCCCCGGTGACCAGGACGGTACGGCCGAGCAGTGGCCCCACCCGGTGCAGGGTACGCAGGGCGGTGGCACCGGCGACCGGGACGGTGGCGAGGTCCGCCGGGTCGGCCCCGGCGGGTGCCACGCCGATCAGCCCGGTGTCGACGGCCCGCAGTTCGGCCCAGGCACCGCCGGGCATCAGGGTGGTCACCGGGGTGCCGGGCGCCGGCCCGGAACCGTCGGCGGCGGCACGTTCCACGATTCCGGCGGCGTCCCAGCCGAGGACCGTGCCATCGGCCGCCGAGTCGAGGCCGAAGGCGACCTCCCCGTAGTTGAGCGAGGTGGCGGTGACCCGGATCAGCGCCTGGTGCGGGGCCGGTTCCGGATCGGGGGCCGTACCGAGGCGCAGGCGGCCGGGGGCCGAGCTGTCGACCAGGAGTGCACGCATGGAAGGTCCTCCCCAAGATTCTGCCACTGAGTGGCATAAGCCTACAGGTGGCATTACTCGCCGCGATAGGCTGACCACGATGACTCCCGAGACGGTCGCCGCCCCCGCGAAGCCGCCGCTGCGTGAACGCAGGAAACTGCGCACCCGGCAGGCGTTGATCGACACCGCACTGGAGCTGTTCGGCGAACACGGCTTCGACGGCGTGACACTGGACCGGCTGTGCGAGGCGGTCGAGGTCTCGAAGCGGACCTTCTTCCGCACGTTCAGCAGCAAGGAGGACGTCGCCATGGCGCCCACCCAGGACCTCTGGGCGGTGTTCCTGGAGGTCCTGGAGAGCTGCCCGCCGGACGGGCGTCGGCTGGTCTCGCTGTACGAGGACGCCCTGGTCGAGTCGATCGGCAGGATGCCGGACGGGGGCTGGGCCGAACGCGTGCTGGCGAGCCGGAAACTGGCCGCCCGGACGCCCTCGATGAGCGCCCACGGGCTGGCCTTCTGCGACCGGGTGGGCGGGGAGGCGGTCGCCGTCGCGGTGCGGCGCTTCACGCTGGACGCGACTGCGGACGGCGCCGCCCGGCTACGCGCCCGGCTCGCGCTCGACATGCTGTTGTCCGCGTTCCACCAGGCCCTCGCCGCATGGGTGGCACAACCGTCCGGACACACCCGCGAGGACCTCACCCGGCGCCTGCGAACCGTCTGCGCCGAGCTGCCGGGAGCCCTCGCGGCGACGGTGGAGCCGCGCGGCTGACAGGCCGGCGGGCGCACCGGCCACAACGGGTCCGGGCGGGCCGCGCGGACCGGCGCGGGCTCATGCCGGTCAGCGTACTTGGGGTGTGGAAAGCCGGCCGGGCGGGCGCGCCTCCCGTCGCGCCCGCCCGGTGTACCGGCCCCCGGCTCAGCCCGCCAGCAGCGCGGGCAGCCCGGCGACGGACGCCAGCACGTGCGTCGCCCCGTCCGCCCGCAGGCGCTCCTCGCCATGGGCGCCGGTGAGGACGCCGGCGACGACGGAGGCCCCGGCGCGCGAACCGGTCAGCATGTCGTAGCCGGTGTCGCCGGCCACCGCGATCCGACGGACCGAGTCGGTCCCGGTGCGCAGCAGCGCGGTGAGCGCCAGGTCGGGGTACGGGCGGCCGCGGCCGGCCTCGGCGGGGCAGAGCGTGAGGTCGGCGATCGACTCCCAGCCGAGGGCGGTGAGGATGCGGTCCTGGGTGGCCCGGGAGAAGCCGGTGGTGAGGACCACCTTGCGGCCCTGGCCGCGGAGTTCGGCGATGGCCTCGGCCGCGCCGGGCAGCGCCTCGCAGTGGCCGGCGTCGACGAGGTCGTGGTAGGCGGCCTCGAAGGCGGTGTTGGCGCGCTGGGCCTTCTCCTCCTCGCCGAACAGGTGGCGGAAGACGGAGATCTTGGACTCGCCCATGGTGGCGCGGACGTGCTCCAGCATGCGGGCGTGCTCGGGGCTGCCGGCCTCGACGCCGAGCGAGCCGGCGGCGGCCTGGAAGGCACGCTCGACCAGGCCGTCGTCGGCCACGGTGGTGCCGGCCATGTCCAGGACGACCAGGCTGATGTCGTACGGCATGATGTTCAGTTCCTCCGACGGTCTTACAGGCGGGCTTACAGGTTGGCGAGGTTCGCCGTGGTCTCGGCGATGGCGGGCGAGCAGGTCATGCCGCGGCCGCCGGGGCCGGTGACCAGCCAGACGCCGTCGCGCACGCGCTCGCGGTGGACGACCCGGGTGGTGTCGACGCACTGCGCGTACACGCCGGCCCAGCGGCGGCGGATCCGCGGCAGCGGGCGGCCGAGCAGGTCCTCGACCACGCCCACCAGGTGGTCGTACGGGTCCTCGACCACGTCGAAGCCGAAGGGCTGGTCGTACTCGTGGGTGTCGCCGATGGTGAGGCCGCCGTCCAGCCGCTGGACCATCAGCAGCTGCATCTTGTGCTCGGCGGCGACCGGCGACTGCGGCTGGACCTCGCGCAGGCGGTCCAGGGCGCTGCCGGCGAAGGCCGGGTAGTAGCGGAAGGAGTCGCCGTCGGCGACCGAGGTGGTCAGCGGCTCGCCCAGCGGGTCGGTCTGCATCATCTGCAGCCGCACCTTGCGGACCGGCAGCCCGGGCGCCAGCTCGCGGACCAGGCCGCCCAGCCAGGCGCCGGTGCACAGCACGACCAGGTCGCCGGTGTGGACGTCGCCGTGGTCGTCGCGGACGGCGTTCTCGCCGATGACGTCGCGGACCTCGCGGCCGGGCAGGAAGGTGTACCGGCCGGTGGCGGTCAGGGCGGCGCGCAGCGCGGGCTGGGCGACGCGCGACTCGACGGCGGCGTCCCGCTCGCAGTGCAGGGCGCCGAGCAGCTTGCCGCGCAGGGCCGGATTGAGGGCCCGGGTCTGCTCCGGGTCGAGCAGCCGGTAGCCGCGAAGCTCGGCGTCGGGCAGCGTCAGCGCCTGTTCGGCGACCGCGAGCTCCGCCTCGGTGCGGATCGCGGTGAGCGATCCGTTGGCGCGGAAGCCGAGGCCGGGCACCTGCCCGCCGATCCGCTCCCACAGCTCGCGGGCCCGCACCGCGGTGTCCAGCTCCTCGCCCTGGGCCCGGCCGCTGACCCAGACCAGGCCGAAGTTGCGCACCGAGGCGCCGCGCGCCTCCGCCTCGCGCTCCAGGTGGACGACCTCGTGACCGCGCTCGACGGCCTGCCAGGCGTGCATGGTGCCGAGCACGCCTGCTCCTACGACGATGACTCTCATGCGGCCAGGCTGATGCCACCGGGTGTCCGAGGGGCGTCCGAACGGCGGATCCCAGATGAACCGGCCGATAAGTTGTACAGACAACCTGGCGGACGGGCCCGCCTCTAGACCACCGGGCCGGCCCGCCACCGCGCCACCGGGCCGGGCGGCTCAGCGCCGCACGGCCGCCCGCAGGTAGTGCCGCCGGCCGAACTTCGGCTCGTCCACCGCCGTCAGCTCCTCCACCTGGAAGCGGTACAGCGCCGCCGCCCCGCCCCCGGTCAGGAACTGCCGCCGGACCTCGTCGTCCTGCGCGAAGGCGGGGTAACGCCCCTGGTAGGCCGCCAGCGCCGCCTCCGCCTGGCGTCCCCACGCCTCGCCCGCGCTGCCGGTCAGCTGCAGGCCGCGCAGCTGCTCGCCGAAGACCGGCGGCGGCAGGAACACCGTGGCCGCCGCCCGGGCCTCCTCGGCCAGGTGGTGGCTGTGCCGGGTGGCGCGCTCGCTGACGAAGTAGAGGACGAGGTCGTCGTCGTGGGCGAAGAAGGCGAGGTTGGCGTGCGGGCCGTGCTCGTGGCCGGCGGTCGCGAGGGTGAGCACCATCGCCTCGGCCAGCAGCCCCTCGACGCCCTTGGCGAGCTCCTCGGCCGGCCAGTCCCCCTGGGTGATGTCGAGTCGGTACGGCATGGGCAGCACTTCCCTCCACTGGCACGCCCGGCGCGCGCGGCGCCCTGGCACGACTGAGCCGGGCGGGTGCTCCCCTGGGGGGCAGCCGCGCCCGGCTCACATGCTCTCCCCGCCACCCCGGCCGCACAAGGGCCGGGACGGCGGCCACGCCCCGGTCGGGGGGTCCGCTCCGGTGCCGTCAGTCCTGCCGGGCGCCGACCGGCCGACCGGCCGGCGCCGCGACCGCCTGCGGACCCGCACCGAGCAGCGGCCGCAGCGGGCCGGAACGGGCCCGTTCCACCAGCGGACCGGCCGCACCGGCCGCCAGCGCGAGCGGGAGGGCCACCAGCAGGCCGACCAGCGCGCCGACCAGCACGTCGTGCGGGTAGTGCACGCCGACCCAGACCCGGGAGGCGCCCATCAGCACGGCGGCCACCGCGGCGACGGCGCCGATCCGCCGGTCGGCGAACCAGAGCGCGACGGCCGCCGCGACCGCGATCACCGTGTGGTTGCTCGGGAAGGACCAGTCACCGGCGCCCGGGCAGGTCTCCAGGGTGTTGCGCACGTGCAGCTGGTCGCACGGCCGGACCTCCTCCACCAGCCCCTTGAAGCCGGAGTTCACCGCGTAGGCGACGACCACGATCAGCGGCGAGGCCAGCACCCTGGCCTGCACCGCCGCAGCGCTGCCGCGCGCCCGCCACCAGGCGGCGAGCATCAGCAGCGCGAACAGGCCGAGGCCGACCAGCGACCACACCTCGACCAGCTGGTTGAACCAGTGCGGCGCGGCGTCCGCCCAGCCGACCACCCGGCGGTACAGGCCGCCGTCGATGCCACTGCCGTCGTACACGGCCAGCTCGTTGAACGTCATCACCGGACCTCACCACCGCGACGGTGGGCCCGCCGGACGCCGAACACTTCGAGAACAATCAGGAGCATGGAGACAACTACTACCAGAAGCGGGGTGATCGACACATAACGGTCGATACCGGTCATGAACGGACCGAATACGGACCCCGCGAGCGCACCGAGCACACCGAACACATCCGCGCCGGCGGGCGCCGCATCGGCGAACGACTGGAACACGACCGGCGGACCTCCCGTACGTTGGTGGGCGGCACCGCAGCGCACGCCCGACCGTCTACAGTCACGTAGACGGTCTACATGACTGTAGACGATAGCTGGAGGAACCCCCGCCATGTCCGACGTACCGTCCGCCCGCCGGCCCGCCGGCGAGTTGGAGGCCGAGGTGCTCGCCGCCCTCTGGGCCGCCGACCGGCCGCTGACGCCGCAGGACGTCCAGGGGTCGCTCGGCGCCGACCTGGCCCGGACCACCGTGACGACGATCCTCGCCCGGCTGCACGACAAGGGGACGGTGCACCGCACCCGCGCCGGACGCGGCTACGCCTACGTCCCCGCGGTCGCCGACCCCGCCGGACTGGCCGCCCGCCGGATGCACGCCGAACTGGGCCGGGAGGCCGACCGCTCGACGGTGCTCGCCCGGTTCGTCTCCGACCTCTCCGCGGCGGACGAGCGGCTGCTGCGCGACCTGCTCGGCGACGAGGACGCCGCCCGGTGATCGTCGCGGTCTGGGCCCCGCTGCTGCTGCCCTTCCTCGCCGTGCTGCCGGCCCGCCGGCTCGCCGAGGCGCTGTCGCCGCGCGCCGCCGTCTGGACGCTGGCCGCCACCGCGGCCGTGCTCGCGGGCGGCACGCTGTGCTCGCTGGGCCTGCTCACCGTCGCCGGACTGCTCCGGCTCCCGCCGGTCGCCGCCCTCGGCCACCTCTCGCCGCACTGGCTCGCCGCCGGACCGCCCGGCACCCCGACGGCGGCGGCGGTGTCGGCCGCCCTGGCGCTCGCCGCCCTCGTGGCCCTCGGACTGCGCACGGTACGCCTCCGCCGACGCGACCTGGACGCCGCCCGCACCGCCGTCGACGCCACCTCCCCCCGGGCCGCCTCCACCGCGCCGACCTCCACCGGGCGCGCCGCGGGAACCGCCGCCGACGCCGCCACCCGGGCACCGGGCCCGCCGCACGGCCCGAACGACCAGCATCCGGACACGCGCCCCCCGCGCGCACCCGTGCGCTGGGCGCGCACCCCATGGACCCAGCGCGTCAGGCGACTGCTCACCACCCCGCCCGCCACCGAACTCGCCGTCCTGCCCGACGAGCAGGCCGACGCCTTCGCCCTGCCCGGCCGCCCGCGTCGCCCCGGCCGGCCCGCCGAACCCGGCCGGATCGTGGTCACCGCCGGCATGCTGCGCGCCCTGGACGCCCCCGAGCGCGCGGCCCTGCTCGCCCACGAGCGCGCCCACCTGACCGCCCGCCACCACCTGTTCCTCGCCCTGGCCGCCCACGCGGCCGCCGCCCACCCGGCCCTGCGGGCCCTGCGCGCACCGCTCGGCTACCACCTGGAACGCTGGGCCGACGAGTCCGCGGCCGCCCGGGTCGGCGACCGCAGGGTGACCGCCCGCGCGGTGGGCCGGGCCGCCCTCGCCGCCGGCCGCTCCCCCTGGCCGGGCCGCCCCCGGCACGCCCCCGCGGCCCACGGCGGACCGGTCCCCCGTCGGGTCGCCGCCCTGCTCCACCCACGCCCCGCCGGGGCGGTCGCCGCCCGCCGGACCGCCGCCCTGGCCCTGACCGCCTGCCTCGCCCTCACCGCCGTGACCTGCCTCGATGCCACCGCCGACCTCCACCACACCGTCGAGACCGCCCAGCAGCAGACGCCCGCCCGCTAGAACGCACGAGCCACAATTCGTTGGCATGACCACTCTCATACCGTCTGGTATTCCGAGTTGGCAGACCCCATCCCCAGGAACCGGTGGCGCCCGTACGCTTTCGTCAGCGCGTCGGCCCCGGCGCGCCCTCGAACGGCGGCGAGGAGCGACACGAGTGCGGCAGTCCGGACGGCAGACCCGACGACCCGAACGCCGCACCGCGCAGAGCGCGGCCGAACTGGCCAAGGTCCACGAGCGCGCCCTCGCCGAGGCCGCCGCCCGCGCCGCCCACCGGGACGCCGCCGCCCCCGACGACCCACCCTTCCACCAGCCCCGCCCCGAGATCGGCGACTCCTGGGAGCGCCTGCGCCGCCTCGGCCTCGACCCGGACGCCGGCGCCGCCGCCGTCCACCTCGGCCCCGCCGAGATCGAGCACCGCCGCCGGGCCAGCGGCCTCGACCCGCTGCTCCCGATCCTCCGCGGCACCCTGGTGGAGCAGGTCGAGCAGCCCCCGCTGATCCTCGCGATCACCGACGCCGACGGCCACATCCTCTGGCAGGAGGGCGAACGCGGCCTGCGCCGCAGCGCCGACCGGATCGGCTTCCTCACCGGTGCCCGCTGGGTGGAGGAGCGGGTCGGCACCAACGGCATAGCCGCCGCCCTGCGCGCCGAGCGCCCGATGCACGTCCACTCCTCCGAGCACTACCTGCGCAGCCACCACTCCTGGACCTGCGTCGCCGCCCCGGTGCACGACCCCGGCACCGGCCGGCTGATCGGCGCGATCAACCTCAGCGGCCCGGCCCACTCCGTCCGCCCATACCTGCTCCAGCTGACCGCCACCGCCGCCAAGCTCGCCGAGACCGAGCTGCGCGCCCGCCGGCTCGAATCCCTGCACCACCTGCGCACCCTGGCCGCCCCGATGCTGGCCCGGGTGAACGGCCCCGCCCTGGTCGTGGACGCGGCGGGCTGGACGGCGGCCGCGGCGGGACTGCCGCCACCGGCCCGGCTGCGGCTGCCCGCCGAGGGCTGGAACTCGGCCGCCGTGCACTGGCTGCCCAGCCTGGGCGAGTGCGTGATCGAGCCGCTCGCCGACGGCTGGCTGGTCCGCCCGCTCCTGCCGCAGGACACCGCACCGGCCGCACCGGGCGAGCCGGACGGCCCCGGCGGCCCGGGCGGGGACACCGCCGGCCCCGCCGCCGGACTGCTGGCCGAGCAGGCCGAGGGGGCCAGGGTCCGGCTCGACCTGCGCCGCGCGGGCAGCCCCGGCCTCTCGGTGCACGGCGCGGCCGGCAGCTGGTCGCACGCGCTCAGCCCGCGCCACGCCGAGCTGCTGCTCCTGCTGGCCACCGAACGCGAGGGCCTCAGCGCCGCCCAGCTGGCCGACGCGCTGTTCGGGGACCCGGCCCGGACCGTGACGGTGCGGGCCGAGCTGTCCCGGCTGCGCCGCTACCTCGGCGGCCTGCTGGCCCACCGGCCGTACCGCTTCGCCGAGTCGGTGCTGGTCGCGGTGGCCGGCCCGGACGATCCGTACGACCTGCTGCCGACCTCCTCGGCGCCGGCCGTGCGCAGGCTCCGCGCGGGGCTGGTCGGCGGGACGGTCCGGCTGCCCGGGACGCCGCCGTTACCGGGCCCGCGCCCCCCGGCCGACGGGTCCGCGCCGCCGCGTCCGCGAACCGACCGTCTCCCCCTGTCGCCCCTGCCGCCCCCGCGACCCTCGTAACCCTCGTCGCCCCTGCGGCCCACCGTCCCCGGGGCCACCGCCCCGGGGTCCTCCGTCCGCCGGGGCCCTCCGTCTGCCGGGCTCAGTGGCCGCCGGCGAGCAGTTCGGAGAGCTCGTCGTCACTCGGCCCGTGGGCCTGCTCGGCCGCCTCCGAGACCATCGCGTACGTGCGGTCCAGCCACTCCTGGACCTTCGGCCTGGAGGCCTCCAGCAGGGCGCTGCCGTGCGGGGACTCGAGCGCCAGGTGCAACGTCGAGCCGTGGCACGGGCAGTACGCCGGCCACAGCTTGACGTCGCCCTGGCCGCTCAACGAGCGGAGGCCGTCGCGCAGCAGTTCGCGCGAGAACACCCAGTCGGCCTCGTCCGGCCTCCCCAGGTGGAACGTCAGCAGCACCTCGTACGGGCGCGCGGCGTCGAACCGGAACCGCGTACGGACCTCTCCGACCACCTCCTCGCCCAACGAGATCCGCAGCGTCAACACCTCCTCCACCGCCGCCGGAGCGGCGGTGGAGCCTGCCTCATCGCCGCCCGTGGGGGTAGCGGCGAGGGGGGCACTGAAGGGTGCTGGCAGCGGGTCGGGCGGCATGACGGTCTCTCCGGGACGGCGTGGGATGTCCTCCAGCGTGCTCCGCCGCGCAGCGCTCGGGCAAGGGTTGCAAGGGGGTTGCAATAATCCCCGCAGCGGTCGAGTATCCCTTACCGGCCTTGTCAGACGGACCGTCAACTTCCGCTGGTCAAAGGGTTGTCCACGGATTGGATCAATTCCGTCCGACCACTGGCCACCGCCCGGGGGCACGCTGCTACGCTCGTCCCCCTGCCGGCGCACGCCCGCGCGCGCGTCCGGTCGGACTCCGCACGCGCGCCCCCGCACGACCCGGCCGGACCGTGCCCGAACGAATCCTGACGACGTCCCCGACCGGACCGGACCAGCCGGTACCGCATCGGACCGGACCGGATTCGACGGGACCGGACCGAACGCGCCGGCCGCACCGGGGAGCCGGCGGCCGTCCGCCCGGTCCGGCGGCACCGGCACAGCCGTCGGCACGTGGGAGAATGCCACGACCGCAACGGCGACTTCAGGGGAGGGAGGGGTCCGGTGACCTTGTCCGACGACACCGGGCAGGACGCGACGCACGCGTCCGACCGGTACGGCACGCGCCACGGCCGGCACGGCCGTCCCGGCCCGTTCGGGGGCCGACTGCGGCTGCCCACCCTGCGGTTCTCCGGCGCCGCGATGGCGATGTCGACCGTCGTGGGCATCAGCATCGCCACCACCTTCCTGCTCAACGAGCAGCAGGGCGTGGGCCGCCGGGCCGGGGTCGCCCGGGTCGGCTCCAGCGCGCCGCCGCCCAGCCCGTCCACCTCCCCCGACAGCATCGGCGGCAACGGCACGACCTCCGGCACCGGGACCGCCTCCGGCCCGGACGCCGCCGGGTCGAACGCGACGGCGGGCCGCCGTTCCGCCGCCCCGGGCACGCCCACCTCCGGCGCCTCCGGCCCGGCGGCGGGCACCCGCGCCCCCGACTCCGTGCCCGCCCAGCGCTCCGCCGGCCCGTCCGTGCCCCGCACCGACGGCTCCCCGTCCACCGCGCCGCTCGCCGAGGGCCCGGCGCCCCGACACGGCGTCAACGGCGGGCCCGCCACGGAGCAGCCCGGCCCCGGCGGCGCCCCGGAGACCCTGGCCGGTGGCCGGCCGGACCACCCGCAGTCCGCCGACGAGCAGCTCGCGGCGGCGGCCGACGGCGCGCAGACCGCCCGCCGACCCGCCGAGGACCCGTCACCGGCCGGCGCCTCCCCGTCGCCGTCGCCGTCCGTGCCCGCGCCCTCCCCCTCGTCGGCCACGCCCCGCCCGTTCGTCCCCGCCGCCCCGGACCCCGGCATGCCCGCCCCGTCCCCGCGCGAGTGGACCGGCGGAACCCTCGGCACGGCCGACACCACGGCCGACGGCGCGGCCGAGCCCGCGACCGACAGCGGGGCGCCGGGCCCGGCGAAGGGCAGTACGAAGGACACCGGCGTGACCCGGCCGGCCGTCGGCACCGACGCGGTCGAGGACCAGGCGCTCTCCGGTGCGGCCGTGGTCCAGCCGCTCGGCCGCGACGGCACCCGGCACGTCCTCGCACTGACCGTCAGCGAGCCGCTCACCGCGCTGCAGGCCGAGTTCCGCCTCGCCCCGGGCACGGCGGCCCCGGGCGTCGGCACCGCGTGGACGGACCTCGCCGGCGCCGTGGTCACCGCGCACCAGGAGCGCGGCGCGGCGGTCTACCGCTTCACCACCCCGCCCGGTACGGACGTCCGCCCCGGCCGCTACACCTTCACCGTGCGCGGCACCCGGTCCGCCGGGCAGGCCGGCCCGTCCCGGAGCGTCGGCCCGCGCACCCCCGGATCCTGGAATGCCAGCGCCTTCGGCATCGGCCGCCCGCGCGCCGTCGCCGCCCTCGGCACCTTCACGGCACCTCCGGCGGCCCCCGCACCGGCCCCCGCGCCAACCACTGCTCCGGCCCCGGTGCCGGCACCCCGCGCCGCCGCCCCGGCCGGCTGACCGCCGCACCGTTCCCCGGTCGGACCGCGCCCCGCCGGCGGTCGGGCAACCCAACAGGTCAGCGCCCCGTTCGGGCTCATCCGACCGGGCTCGTTCGTTACTGTGGTCGCCAGCCGGCACAGCCGCCCCAGACGCCGGGGCCGGTGCCGCACCACCGCATCCCAGGAGGAGTTCGTGTCCACGGTCCTGACCCAAGGCGGCAACGCCCCGCTGACCGCCGCGCGGGTGACCGTCGAGGTCACCGCACCCAAGGCGCTGGATGTCTCGGGCCTGCTGCTGACCGACGCCGGAAAGGTCCGCTCGGACGACGACTTCGTCTTCTACAACGCCCCGAACGGGCCCGGTGTGACCCACCGTCCGGCCGCCGCCGGAACGCCGGACGCCATCATCGTCGACACCGCCGCCGTCCCGGCCGGGATCACCAAGATCGTGGTGACCGCGAGCCCCGACGAGTCCGGCGCCACCTTCGCGGGCATCGAGCCGACCGCGACAGTGCGGGACGCCGCCACCGGCACGGTGCTGGTCACCTTCACCCCGCCGCCGCTCGGCCGGGAGACCGCGCTGATCGTGGTCGAGGTCTACCAGCGCAACGGCGCCTGGAAGGTCCGCGCGGTCGGCCAGGGCTACGCGAACGGCCTGGCCGGCATCGCCACCGACTTCGGCGTCAGCGTCGACGAGCAGCCGGCCGCGGCGCCCGTCGCACCCCCGGCCCCGGTCGCTCCGGCCCCGGTCACCCCGCCGCCGCCGCCCGCCGCCCCGGTCGACCCCCGGCTCGCCATGGCCTCCGCTCCGCCGATGCCGCAGACCGCGCCCCCGATGCCGCCCGCTCCCCCCGCGCCGCCGGCCCCGCCCGCCGCCGCCCCGTCCTTCACCAAGGTCACCCTGGACAAGGGCCGGGTCAGCCTCACCAAGGGCGGCTCGGTCTCCCTGGAGAAGAACGGCAAGCCCTTCCTGTCCGCCGTCCGGATGGGCCTCGGCTGGGAGCCCGCCGGCCGCGGCCGCAACATCGACCTCGACGCCTCCTGCCTGGCCTTCGACGCCCAGCGCGAGAAGCTGGACACCGCCTGGTTCATGAAGCTGGGCATCTTCAACGGCGCCATCGCCCACTCCGGCGACAACCTGACCGGCGAGGGCGGCGGCGACGACGAGTCGATCACCGTCCACCTGGACGGCCTCCCGCCGGAGGTCTGCGGCCTGGTCTTCGTCGTGAACTCCTTCTCCGGCCAGAAGTTCACCGAGGTCAAGAACGCCTACTGCCGCCTGGTGGACGCCGCCACCAACCAGGAGCTGGTCCGCTTCGACCTCACCCACTCCGAGCCGCACACCGGTGTGGTGATGTGCAAGCTGATCCGCCAGTACTCGGGCGAGTGGGTGATGACCGCCATCGGCGAGTACGTCGACGCCAAGACCGCCCGCGCCATGGTCAAGCCCGCCGCCGCGATGCTCTGACCCACCCCCGACGGCGCCCCCGGCACTCGCCGGGGGCGCCGTCGTCCCCGTCACTCCTCGCCGTTCCCCCTCGCACGATCGGGTGAAAGCCCGGCGTACAACCCGGCGAGGTCCCCCGCCCGGCCGCACTCCCGGCCCTTTCCCGGCACCGGCCGGTCGCCTACGGTGGGGACCCCCGACCACCGGAGGTCCCCGTGCCGGAAGAACAGCCGCCGCCGAACTACCGCAGCTACCACTGGGAGGACGAGGCCACCGGCGCCCAGTGCTTCGTCCTCTACCCGGGCGACGAGGAAGCCGACGACGAACGCAAGACACGCATGCGCGCCATGGCCCGCCGAGCCTTCCCGGACCTGGACCTGGACCTGTCGGACGAGCAGCCGCCGGCGACCACCAGACCCACCCTCCGCCTGATCCGCAGCGACGGCTCCTGAACGCACCCGACGGCCGCGGGTGGCCATGACGGAAGGAAGCCCAGCCGGGAGCGGCCCGTCGGTTCCCCCGACGGGCCGCTCCGCCTGCGCGCGCGGACGATGCCGGCTCCCCGGCGCCCACCGCCTCACACCATCGGATGAAAACCGCGCGCACATGGCATAACCCCGATCGACCCGGCACTAGCGTGACGTCCACCTGAAGGAGGGGCATCATGAGTGCTGTGGCGCATGAGAAACCGATCACGGATTCCCCGTCGCAGGAGGACATCCTGCTGGAGGGCTTCCTGAGCCTGCACTCCCCCGAAGGCTTCCGGGCCGAGCTCATCGAGGGAGAGATCAGCGTGGCACCACCGCCGGATGGCGATCACGAGGACTACATCGACCTGCTGATCGACCAGGTGAAGGCAAAATCCCAGATCCATATGCAGGTGTCAGGGGGCAAGGGCCTCCGACTCGTCAGCGGCGGACTGTGCCCGAAGAACCATGTCATCCCCGACGCCACCTTCGCCCCCAGGGAACTGCGCCTCTTCCGCGGTGCCCCGTCGTGGATGGAGCCGGACGGTGTGGCGATGGTGGCGGAGGTGACATCGAGCAAGCCGGACCAGGACCGGATCACCAAGCGCCACTGCTACGCGCGCGCCGCCATCCCGCTCTACCTGCTCATCGACCGCGAGAAGTCCCAGGTCAGCCTCTTCTCCCAACCGAAGCGCGACGAGTACACCGAGGTGCACCTGGCCGCCTTCGGCGAGCCGCTCGCGCTTCCGGCGCCGTTCGAACTCGAACTGGACACCAAGGACTTCCTGTAGGACCCGGACGCGCGACGGCCCGCGCCCCCGGTGGGGGCGCGGGCCGTTCGGCGTTCGTACGCGTCAGCCTCGGGTGGCCATGGCGCGCAGGAAGAAGGTGAGGTTGGCCGGGCGCTCGGCGAGGCGGCGCATGAAGTAGCCGTACCACTCCTGGCCGTACGGGAGGTACACACGCATGGTGTTGCCCTCGTCGGCGAGGCGCAGCTGCTCCTCGGGGCGGATGCCGTACAGCATCTGGTACTCGAAGGAGTCGCGCTTGCGGCCGTTCCACTGGGCCAGCTGGCCGGCGATCTTGATCATGTTGGGGTCGTGCGAGGCGATCATCGGGTAGCCCTCGCCGGCCATCAGGATCTTGAGCGCGCGGACGTACGCGAGGTCGACCTCGTGCTTGCCCTGGAAGGCGACCGACTCGGGCTCCTTGTAGGCGCCCTTGCACAGGCGCACGCGCGAGCCGGCGCCGGAGAACTCGCGGCAGTCGTCCTCGGTGCGGCGCAGGTAGGCCTGGAGGACGACGCCCAGCCAGGGGAAGTCCTGGCGCAGCTCGCGGGCGATGCCGAGGGTGGAGTCGGTGGTGGTGTGGTCCTCCATGTCGAGGGTCACCGTGGTGCCGGCGTCGGCGGCGGCCTCGCAGATCCGGCGGGCGTTCTCCAGGGCGATCTTCTCGCCGTCCACCGGGAGGAACTGGCCGACGGCCGAGAGCTTGACCGAGACCTCGGCGCCGGCGGCCAGACCGGTCTCCTTGAGCGCCTTGAGCAGGTACTCGTAGGCCTCGGCGGTGCCGGCGGCCTGGGCGGCGTCGCGGGTGTCCTCGCCGAGGTGGTCCAGGGTGACCTTGCGGCCGGTGGCGACGAGGTCGTCGCAGGCGGTGACGGCGTCGTCGAGGGCCTCGCCGGCGACGAAGCGCTCGACTATCGCGTGGGTCGGCGGGAACTTCTCGACGACGGTGCGGACCTGCGAGGACCGGGAGGCCGCGAGGAGGGCGGAACGGAGCATCGTGACTCCTGGAGCTGGTGCTTCTAAGGGTGGCAGAAAGACGGGCGGCGGACCGGGGAGTGGGGTCCGCCGCCCGTGGGGACGCCGCCCGGCTGCGGGACCGGGGGCGTCAGGGGACCGCGAGGGGGTCCCGGTGGGGCACTCAGCCCATGTGCGGGTAGCGGTAGTCCGTCGGCGGGACGAAGGTCTCCTTGACCGAGCGGGTCGAGGTCCACCGCGCCAGGTTCTGCTTGGCACCGGCCTTGTCGTTGGTGCCCGAGGCCCGGCCGCCGCCGAACGGCTGCTGGCCGACGACCGCGCCGGTCGGCTTGTCGTTGATGTAGAAGTTGCCGGCGGCGAAGCGCAGCTTGTGCATCGCGTGCTGCACGGCCTCGCGGTCCTGGGAGATGATCGAGCCGGTCAGGCCGTAGGCCGACACCGACTCCATCTGCGCCAGCATCTCGTCGTACTTGTCGTCCTCGTAGACGTGCACGGCCAGGATCGGGCCGAAGTACTCGTCCTTGAAGTACTCGCTCGCCGGGTCCTCGCAGACCAGGACGGTCGGGCGGACGAAGTAGCCGACCGAGTCGTCGTAGGTGCCGCCGGCCAGGACCTCGACCTCGGCGTCGGCCTGCGCGCGGTCGATCGCGGCCTTGTTCTTGGCGAAGGAGCGCTCGTCGATGACGGCCGACATGAAGTTGTCCAGGTCGGTGACGTCGCCCATGGTGAGGCCCTCGACCTCGTCGCGGAACTCGTCCTTGAGCTCGGCCCAGATCGAGGCCGGGACGTAGGCGCGGGACAGGGCGGAGCACTTCTGGCCCTGGAACTCGAAGGCGCCGCGGGTCATGGCGGTCTTCAGCACGGCCTTGTCGGCGGACGGGTGGGCGACCAGGAAGTCCTTGCCGCCGGTCTCGCCGACGATCCGCGGGTAGGTGCGGTAGCCGGAGATGTTGTTGCCGACCTCGCGCCACAGGTGCTGGAAGGTGGCGGTGGAGCCGGTGAAGTGGATGCCGGCCAGCGCCGGGTGCTTCAGCGCGACGGCGGAGACGTCCAGGCCGTCGCCGGTCACCATGTTGATGACGCCCTTGGGCAGGCCGGCCTCCTCCAGCAGCTGCATCAGCAGGTGTGCGGAGAACTGCTGGGTGGGCGAGGGCTTCCAGAGCACCACGTTGCCCATCAGCGCCGGGGCGGTCGGCAGGTTGCCGGCGATGGCGGTGAAGTTGAACGGGGTGATCGCGTAGACGAAGCCCTCCAGCGGGCGGTGGTCGCTGCGGTTCCACACGCCGTCCGAGGAGATCGGCTGCTCGGCCATGATCTGGCGGGCGAAGTGCACGTTGAAGCGCAGGAAGTCGACCAGCTCGCAGGGCGTGTCGATCTCGGCCTGCTGCGCGGTCTTGGACTGGCCGAGCATGGTGGCGGCGGCCAGCGTCTCGCGCCAGGGGCCGGCCAGCAGGTCGGCGGCGCGCAGGAAGATCGCGGCGCGGGAGTCGAAGGAGAGCGCCTGCCAGGCCGGGGCCGCGGCCAGGGCAGTGTCGATGGCCTCCTGCGCGTCCGCCTGGGTGGCGTTGCGCAGGGTGCCGAGCCTCGCCGCGTGGTTGTGCGGCTGGACGACGTGGAACTCGGTGCCGCCGCCCATCCGGCGCTCACCGTTGATCGTCATGGTCAGCTGGACCGGCTCCTGGCCGCCCAGCTCCTTCAGCTTGGCCTCCAGACGGGCCCGTTCCGGGCTGCCCGGGGCGTAGCTGTGGACCGGCTCGTTCACCGGCGCGGGGACCTGGGTCACAGCGTCCATGAGCGCACGCTCTCCTTCGTTTCTTGCGGGGGGATGCCGGCGCGGGTCGCACGCCGGCCACATGACGAACGCTATTCCTGCACCGGGGCCCGCTTGATTGGCCGGACGGCTAAAATCATTCGGACGGCGTTGTCCGCTCGGATGAAGAACCGGGGTCACCAGCCACCGGAGCCCCACCGGACGCCCCGCCGGCGCCCCGCCAGAGCCCCACCGGACGCCCCGAGGAGGCCCGTATGACCACCCCCGGCCTCCCGCTCCGCCAGCTGCTGATGTCCCTGGGCGAGCCGCTCGTCGAGCTCCAGGCGGCGCCGCACGGGCTGGACGTCCCGGTCCGCGACGTCGCCATCCTCGACCCCGAGGACCCGCCGACCGCCGCCCCCGGCGAGCTCGTGCTCGCCATCGGTGCCCGCGGCCGGGCCGCGCTCCCGGCGCTGCGCGCCGCCGGCCGGGCCGGGGCCGCCGCGGTCGCCGTCAAGCTGGACGCCCCCGGGCAGGCCGACGCGCTGCGCGAGGCGGCCACCGAGGCGGGCGTGGCACTGCTCTCGGTGCGCCGGGAGACCCGCTGGGAGCACCTCGACTCGCTCGCCCGCGCGATCATCGCCGGGCCGGACGCCCCGGACACGCCCGGCGCCGCCGAGCACAACGCCGGTGACCTCTTCTCGCTCGCCCAGACCGTCGCCGTCCTCACCAACGGCATCGTCTCGATCGAGGACACCTCCAGCCGGGTGCTCGCCTACTCCCGCTCCTCCGACTCCGACGAGGTCGACGACCTGCGCCGGCTGTCCATCCTCGGCTGGCAGGGCCCCGAGCCGTACCTGTCCAAGCTCCGCGAGTGGGGCGTCTTCCAGCACCTGCGCAGCTCCGACACGGCCATCGCGGTCGACCCGCACCCGGAGCTTGGTCTGCGCCGCCGGCTGGCGATCGGCATCCGGACCGGTGCGCAGCCGCTCGGCACCATCTGGGTGCAGGAGGGATCCCAGCCGCTGGCGCCGCTCGCCGAGCAGGCGCTGGTCGGCGCCGCCCGGGTGGCCGCGGCCCAGCTGGTGCGCCGGCGCCGGGAGCTGTCCGCGGACGTCCGGCTGACCCAGACCCTGCTCACCGGCCTGCTGGAGGGCTCCACCGGCCCGCAGTCGCTGGCCACCCACCTCGGCCTGGACCTGCGCCGCCCGGCCACCGTGCTGGCGTACAGCGCGGGCACCACCGAGCAGCTGACCCGGGCGGAGGTGACCGGCCTCATCTCGGTGCACACGGCGGCCCGGCACCGCGCCGCCCTGCTCGCGCCGATCGAGTCCCGGGTCTACGTGCTGCTGCCCGAGCTGCCCGCCAACCTGCCGATGACCACCGTGCGCGGCTGGGCGCAGGAGGTGGTCGAGGCGGCCCGGGACCACCTGGGCGTCCCGTTGCGCGCGGCGATCGGCTCGACGGTGGACGGCCTGGCCAGGGTGCCGGAGTCGCGTGCCCAGGCGGACCGGATCCTGGACGCGATGGGCCGCGGCGGGGTGGACCTGGAGGTCGCGGCGCTGATCGACGTCCAGGCGGAGGTGCTGGTCAGCGAGATGCTGGCGCTGCTCCAGGAGCGCGGCGGCCTGCGCGACCCTCGGCTCACCGCGCTCGCCGAGTACGACCGCCGGCACGGCACCCGGCTCGCCGAGTCGGTGCTGGCCTGGCTGGACGCGCTGGGCGAGGTCCGGGTCGCGGCGGACGCCCTGCACATCCACCCGAACACCCTGCGCTACCGGGTCCGCCGGGCCGAGCAGCTGACCGGCATCGACCTGGCGCAGCCGCAGCAGCGGCTGCTCGCGATGCTCCAGCTGCGGCTGCCCGCCGAGCCCTGACGGCCCGGTGCGCGAAAGGGCCCGGTGCGCGAAAGGGCCCGCTCCGAGGAGCGGGCCCCTGACGATCACTCGCGCTCAGCTCACTGGCCGTAACCCTGGCCGCGCTTGTGCTCGTTCAGGCGGTGCCACGGGCCGGTGATGGCCAGCTGGATGCCCGGGGTCTGGATGTTGGCGAAGAGGGTCTTGCCGTCGTCCGAGAAGGTGACGCCGGTGAACTCGCTGAACTCGGGCTTCTCGGCGGTGCCGATGTTCAGCTCGTTGCGGGCGATGGCGTAGGTCAGACCGTCCTCGGTGGCGCCGAACAGGTGCGAGACGCCCTCGCCGTCCTCGGCGATCACGATGCCGCCGTAGGGCGAGACGGTGATGTTGTCCGGGCCGTCGAAGTTGTCGTGGTCGCCCCAGACGTCGGTGTTGACGCCCAGCAGGACCTTCAGGGTGATGGTGCGGCGGGCCGGGTTGAAGAACCAGACCTGGCCGTCGTGCTGCAGCGGGCTCTCCGAGCGGGCGAAGCTGGAGACGAAGTAGAAGCCGCCGTCACCCCACCACATGCCCTCCAGCTTGCGGGCGCGGGTGACCTCGCCGTCCTTGAACTGCTTGCGGATCGAGACGGTCCTCGCGTCGCGCTCCTGGACCTTGACCCAGTCCACGCCGTAGGTGGTGCCGACCGTGGTGGCGCGGGACAGGTCGTCGATGAACTTGCCCTGGGCGTCGAAGACCTTGAAGGCCTCCAGCACACCGGCGTCGGCGGCCAGCTTGCGCAGCTGGTAGCGGCCGTGCTTGAAGCCGGCCGGCGGGGTCCAGCGGAACAGCAGGCCGTTCGGGTTGGAGGCGTCCTCGGTCAGGTAGACGTGGCCGCGCTTCGGGTCGACGACGACGGCCTCGTGGGCGAAGCGGCCGAACGCCTTGACCGGCTGCGGGTCGCGGTTGTAGTCGTCGTCGAACGGGTCGACCTCGAAGATGTAGCCGTGGTCCTTGGTGAAGCCGTTCTTGCCGGCCTTGTCCTCGGTCTCCTCGCCGGACAGCCAGGTGCCCCACGGGCTGACGCCGCCGGCGCAGTTGGTGGCGGTGCCGGCGATGCCGACCCACTGCTCGACCTTGCCGTTGGCCTTGGCGTGCACGATGGTGCAGCCGCCGGCCGCGCCCGGGTCGTAGACGTGGCCCTCGGTCAGCGGCACCGGGTTCGGCCAGTTGGCGCGGGCGCCGCCCAGCTCGTGGTTGACGACCAGCAGGTTGCCGCCGCGCTCGTCCTCGAACGCCGAGGTGCCGTCGTGGTTGCTCGGGGTGAACTCGCCGGTGCGCAGCTTGCTGACGCCGGCGCGGTTCAGGACCTTGTACTTGAAGCCCTTCGGCAGGGCCAGCAGGCCCTCCGGGTCGGCGACCAGCGGGCCGTAGCCGACGGCGACGCGCTCGCCCTCGGCGGCCGCGGCGACCGGCACCTCGCCACCGGCCGGGGCGGCGATCGCGCCCGGCGCGCTGGCCAGGGCCTCGGCGCTGCCGGCGATCAGAACGCCGGCCCCGACGATGGTGGAACGGTTGACGAAGTCCCGGCGGGACAGCGACATGGCAGTCACTCCTGAGGGGTGGGCCGCCGACCGGGGGGTCCCCGGCGCGTGGCGTGCGAGGTGTCGAGCATGGTCGTCGACGCCCAGCAGACTCTGCCCGCGCGGTGAACACCCGATGACGCGGACACCTCGTCAGGGTGGTCATTTGCCGACCTTATGCAAACCCATTGCTCAATTTTTGCCCGGTCACCACAGGTCACACCACGGGTCACACCACGGGTCACACCACGGGCCGGTGAACCGTCAGCCGCCGTAGCACTGCTGACGGGCCGTCTGCTCCGCGTCGACTCAGCGCCCGCCGGTCCGCGCCGCCCGCCACTGCTCCCAGGCCGCCAGCCACAGCTGCTCGCCCATCCGGTGCTCCCCGCGCTCCCCGAGCCGCACCTGCTGCCAGGCGCGCTGCGCCGGCACACTCGCCACCTCGCTGGCGAACACGGTGTACCGGATCGACTCCTCCACCGCCGCGTCGCCCTCCGCCGTCCCCACCACCCAGTGCGTCAACTGGGAGAGCCGGCCGAGCTGTTCGACCATCGCGGCGACCGCCTCGGCGGCCTCCTCGCGGGTCTCCGAGGCAAGCCGCATCTGCTGGCGCACCGCCGCCTCCCAGCGCAGTGCGCCCGCCTCGGCGCGCGCCCCCCGGGGCGGCCTGGGCGGGCGCCCGGAGCGCAGCCGCGCCTCCAGGGCGGCGGCCTCGCTGATGCCGTGCGCGATCACCGCCCGGTGCGCCTCCAGCCCGGTGACCGGGGAGAGCTCGCGTCGCTCCACCGGCAGGTGCCGGCCGCGGCGGACCGCCAGCTCGCGCAGCAGCGCGGTGCGGCCGCTCAGATAGCGCTCGTGGTCACGGATCCGCGCCAGCTCGACGCCGCCCGGCGGCACACCGCGCCCGCAGACCGTGACGGTCAGCCCGTCCACCCGGAAGCGGCCGGCCCAGACCGGCTCGACCCCGCCGATCGGGCAGCAGCCGGGCAGCGCCGCGCCGGACCACAGGCCGCGCCGGTCCTCGTGCACCTCGACGGCGCGCGACTCGCCGTCCACGGTGATCCACTCCCGGAGCGCGCGGACCCGGCCGGGCGTGTCGCCCTCGTCGACGCCGAGCTGCTCGTAGACCCGGTCGCGCTCGTCCTCGACCACGTCCTCCAGCTCGGGCAGCGGCTCGTAGCGGTCGGCGCCGGGCCGGTGGGTGCGCACGGTGACGTACGGGCCGGCCGGGGAGGTCCGGTCGCCGAAGCCGATCTCGATCCAGCCGGGCGCGCCGCCCACCGCTCCGCCGCCCGCGCCTGCGACCGTCCCGCCGAAGTCCGCGCCGTAGCCGTCCGCCCCGCACCCGTCGTGCCCGTACCCGACCAGGGCGGCGCCGCCCTGGCCCGGCACCGGCACGACGCCGAACACCGGGAAGTCGGCCGCGACGAGACTGCGGCGGGCGAGCTCCTCCTCGACGGCGAGGAACTCCTCCAGGTCGCCGGCCGGGTACCCGCCCGGAGGGCCGTCCAGGGGATCGTCCGGGCGGTCGAACGGATCCACCGTGCCCGCACCATCCCCGAACCGGCCGTCCCGGCCCCCTCCGCTCGCCCGCGTCATCCCGCGCCGCACCCCCTGCCCTAGCCGTCCGCACCGTGCCGTCGGCACCCGGGCAACGATACGTGGCCCGACCTACCGGGTCATCAGGCCCTTTGCCCGCCCGGAGGATCGGCCGCGGCGCTCCGGACGGACCCGTCCGGAGCGCCGCTGTCAGTGCCCCTCTCTAGGCTGGCGGGCATGACAGCGACCTCGTCCTTCCCCGCCCGGCTCAGCATCGTCACCCTCGGTGTGGCCGACCTCGACCGCAGCGCCCGCTTCTACGAGGCGCTCGGCTGGCACCGCTCCGCCGCCTCCAGCCCGAACATCGTCTGGTTCCGCACCGCCGACTCGGTGCTCGGCCTGTTCCCGCACGAGGAGCTGGCCGCCGACGCGGGCGTGCCGTCCGCGGGCGAACCGGCGTTCCGCGGTGTCACCCTCGCCGTGAACCTGGAGTCCCAGGCCTTGGTGGACGCCGCCCTGGAGACGGCGGTGGCGGCCGGCGCCATCGTCGTCAAGGCACCGGCGGCGACGGACTGGGGCGGTTACTCCGGGTACTTCGAGGACCCGGACGGCCACCTCTGGGAGCTCGCCCACAACCCGTTCTTCGCCTTCACCGAGGACGGCTCGCTCGACCTGCCGAACTGACGGTCGCGCCGCCCGGCCCTCAGCCCGCTCAGCCCCTGGACCGGGCCTTGAACGCCGCCTTGCGGGCCTCCTTGGCCACCGCCCGGTCCGGATGCAGCTCGCCGACCGCCTCCAGCACATCCGCCGTGTACGGGTGCTCCACCCGCCACAGCTCGCCGAAGTAGCCGACCGGGTCGTCCGTCACCGGCAGCTCGGAGACCAGGTCGCGCAGCTGGTCCGGATCGCCGCCGGTGTCCAGCAGCTGGGCCGCGAAGGCGTCCACGACCGTCCACAGCGCCATCGCCCGGTCCGGCACGGGCACGTCCGTCACGCCCAGCGAGACCAGCCACGCCCGCGCGCCGCCGCCCAGCTCCGGGTCGTCCAGCACCTCCCGGACGGCCGGCTCGGCGGGCGCGCCGAGCAGGGTCAGCGCCGAGTGGCAGAGCAGCCGCCGCATCGGGGCGTACGCGTCGATGCCGCGCGCCGCCGCGAGCAGCTCGCGCGCCGCCGCCACCGGCTCCCGGCCGGCCACCCAGACCTTCAGCTCCTCCTCGGGCAGCACATTGGCGGCCTCGCTGACCCCGCGCAGCAGCTCGGCGGCGTCGCCCCGGGCCAGGTCGCCGACCAGCGGGGCGTCGTAGCCGTCCTCCAGCAGCCACTGCCGGATCCCGTACTGGCCCAGCGGGGTGAGCCGGACCAGCCCGAACCGGGCGGACTCCGCCTCGTCCAGCTCCGCCGACTCCGCCGAGCGCTCGGCCTCCCCGTCCGCCCCTTCCTCCTCCTCGTCGAAGAGCTCCGGGTCGATCGGCCGGTACTCCAGCAGGCCCAGCTCGGCGAGGTCGGCGAGCATCGGGTCCAGGGCGACCATCACGTCGGTGATGTCGCCGAGCAGCTCGTCGCTCGGCTCCTCGCCGTCCGGGACCACCAACAGCGCCGCCAGCACGCCCAGCGGCACCGTCTCGTTGCCCGGCTCGGCGAAGGCGGTGGTCTCGTACAGCACCTGAAGCGCCTCGTCGAGCAGCTCGGCGGCCTCGTCGCGGGCCTCCTCGACGTCGCTCAGGCCGTCCTCGTCCTCCTCCGCGCGCTCCCCGTCCTCCGCCTCCAGGTCCTGCGAGTCCGCCTCGACCGCCAGCTCGCGGACGATCCCGGCGGCCGTCAGCCACAGCTCCAGGACGGTCTCCGCGTCCCCCGCCTCGGCCGGCTCCAGGTCCGGCCCGGGGATCGCGACGTGCTCGCCGGCCGCCGTGGTGCCGATCTCGACCAGGTCCAGGTCACAGGCCAGCGACCAGGCGCGCATCGCCTCGACCACCGCCTCCTCCGGCGCGTCCCCCTCCTCGGGGGCCAGGCCCAGCAGCCGGGCGGCCGGGGCCCGGTCGGGGCCGGTGAGGTCGCCGAACTCGTCCACCGCGCGGTGCGGGGCCGTCCAGCGGGCCAGCTTCAGCGCCCACCCGAACATCGGGACGGCCTTCGCCCGCTCGGCCAGCTCCGGCTCGGACGGCAGCGTGACCGGCGGCACCAGCACCGCCGCGTCGTCCAGGTCCTCGTCGTCCAGCCCGTGGGCGGCGAACGCCCCGTACAGGTCCTGCAGCTCCAGGTCGGCGGGCAGCACCGCACCCTCGCCCGGCGCACCCGCCGCCGGGGTGTCCGCGTTCCTACGACGTCGTGCGGCCATCGTTGCGCGTTCTCCCTACGCCGAGCGGTCAGCCGGGCCGGGGCACGCGGAGATCACCTCCGCGTCACCGGTCCACCACCTCAGCGTATAGGCCGGGCACCCCGGACGCCCGGCCTCAAGGGGCGCGCGCCGAAACCGTGCGCCCACCCCTTATCCTTCGAAGTCGGTACCGCGCACAACCCCGCGCGCGCCGACGGGCAACGTAGCCCCCCCTCTCAGCTCACCTGCCCCACCAGGGAGCCCGCACCGAGGCCACCACCACAGCGCCGCCAGGACGGGCGCACCGGCACACCCCGCCGACCCGGGTGGTGCCCGGCCACAGGAGACCCCTGCCATGGCGGACCTCTCCCCCGCCGGCTCCGGCCTGCGCACCGCGCAGTTCGACGGACGCCGACTGTCGGAGGCCCTGCTTCCCCTGGAGCTCGCGCCACGCGCCCAGCTCCAGCTCTCCGCGATCAGCCGCTGGAACGCGCTGCGCGGAGTCCGCGTCGGCCTCGTCGCCGGCGCCCTGCTGCTCATGCTGATCGGCGCCAACCTGGCCACGCCGATCTACTCGCTCCTCCAGCAGCGGATGCACCTCACCGCGCTGGACACCACGATCCTCTTCGCGTTCTACGTGTTCGCACTCGTCCCGGTGCTGGCCGTGGTCGGCCACTGGTCCGACCACCTCGGCCGACGCGCCCTGATCCTGCCCGCCGTCGCGCTGTCCGCCGTCGGCGACGTCGTGTTCGCGACCGCGGGCGGCTTCTGGCAGCTCGCGGCCGGCCGGGCCGTCCAGGGCATCGCGGTGGGCCTGACCACCGGCGCCGCCGGGGCCGCCCTCGGCGACCTGATGCCGGACCACCCGACCCGGGCCGCCAAGATCACCCTGGCCTGTTCCGCCGGCGGCGTCGCGCTCGGCCCGGTGGTCGGCGCCCTGCTGGCCGGCGGCTCCGACCCCCTGCTCAGCCCGTTCCTGCTGCACGCCGTCGCCCTGCTCGCGCTCTGCGTGCCGCTCGCGCTGGTCCACCCGCGGATGCCCGGCCGCAACCGCGCGCCGGCCGCCCCGCCGCGCATCACCACCCCGGCCCACCTGCGCCCGCAGCGCCTGCGACTGCCGCGCACCGGCCGCCGGGAGTTCCTGCTCGCCGCCGCGGCCGGGTTCATCTCCTACGCGGTCTTCGGGGTCTACCTCAGCCTGGCCCCGGCCTTCGCCGCCAAGCTGCTGCACACCGACTCCAAGCTGATCGGCGCCGTGGTCGCGGCCCTCCTGCTCGGTTCCTCGGCCGTCGCCCAGCTGCTCGTCCCGCCGACCGCCGACCGTCTGGTGATCGCCCTCGGCATGGCCGGCCTGGCCACCGGCCTGGCCCTGGTCGTCGCCGCCCAGTACACCGGCACCCCGGCGCTGCTCTTCATCGGCAGCGTCCTCGGCGGCGCCTGCCAGGGCATCGCCTTCCGCTCCCTGTTCACCACCACCGTCGCCGCGATGAACCCCGAACGGAGGGGCTCCGAGCTGAGCTCCCTGTGGATCATCATCTACCTCGGCTCCTCCCTCCCCATCGTCGCCGTCGGCGCCCTCGTCCAGACCTACGGCCTCCTCCCCGCCACCAGCGGCTTCACCCTCCTCGCCGCCCTCCTCTGCGCCGCCCTGGCGATAGCCGTCGCCAAGCGCCCCCGGACCGCCTGACCCCCCACACACGCCGCCGCCCCGGAACGACACTCGTTCCGGGGCGGCGCCATTTCACCCGGCCCTACGCGCTCCAGGGCTTCCAGGTGTCGGTGTTGATCTCGACGCCGAACGGCTCCGGCAGCCGAACGCCCTCCCCGAACTTCCACTCACCCAGGGTTTGGTACGTGGCCTCAGCCTTGTCCGGCTCGCCGAACAGAGTGACACCCGGCTGCCGCGGGTCCCGGTCCACCAGCAGGTAGTACGGCACTCCGCTCCGCGCGTATCCACTCCACTTGGTGGGCTTGACCTGCCGCCCGAACACGGGGCGACGATCACGGCCGGCGGTGGATACGGAGGTCACCTCGACCACCAGCTCAAGATCGTGCGGGTGGAGATGGAGAACGTCCTGCGACCGCTTCTCGGCTTCGTTGTCCTTGTGCAGCACCACCAGGTCGGGAATGTAACCGTCCCCGGCCTCGACCAGGTCCAGGTTGATCGTCTGGACTGCCCTCCAGGAAAAGCCGTCATCCACGAACAAGGCCCGCTCAAAACCTCGCTGGATGTCCGAGAGGATCCCACCATGGGCAAACACCGGCGCCGGTGACACGACGATCTCCCCTCCGACGACTTCCACCCGCGTACCGTCGTCCGGGAGGCGGAGGTACTCCTCCAGCTCTCCCCGGACCCACATGGCGTACGGCGAGTCAGGCAGAAGCAGCTGCGCGAATGCAACAACCGACATGGCTTCGCTCCCTCCGAGGTCGCGGCACCAGCCTGGCCGCCCGCTCGCAGATATACCACTGCCACGCAAACCTTTCCGTCTAAAGAGCGGTTTGCGCAGCAGCAGGCTGACATTCGACCCGTCCGTCAGACCTCGGCGCGGCGTGAACGGACCTCCTCCACGGCAATGACGCAGTGGACCGACTACACCACTGGCAAGCGCATCAAGTTTTTCTGCGGGCGGCACACTGGGCAGGCGTTTCGGGCATCGGCCGCGTGCACCGGCACGCGGCCGATGCCCAATTCTCAATGCGTCCGGGCCGTTGAGCAGAAGGAACCCGCCCCGCTCAGGAAGAAGGCACCATGCAGCACCGCGTCCGCGCCGTCCTCGTCACTCCGAACGACACCATGCTGCTGATCAAGCGCATCCGCCCCGGCATCGC
This sequence comes from Kitasatospora sp. NPDC004723, assembly GCF_040609255.1. NCBI lineage: Bacteria > Bacillati > Actinomycetota > Actinomycetes > Kitasatosporales > Streptomycetaceae > Kitasatospora > Kitasatospora sp. NPDC004723. Next base: position 30,727 of record NZ_JBEXJT010000026.1, read on the forward strand.
CCCGTACTGGGTGATCGTCGGCGGAAAGGTCGAGCCGACCGACGTCAGCCCCGAAGACGCCCTGTCGCGCGAGGTGCGCGAGGAGGTCGCCGGCGAAGCCCGGATCGTCGGCCTCCTCCACAGCATCGAGACCGATGACGAGCGCCAGGACTTCTACCTCGCCACCATCGAGAAGTGGGACTTCGAGAACCGCAGCGGTCCCGAGTTCAGCCAGGAAGGCCGGGGCGAGTACCTCCTGGAGGAGATCCCCCTGACCACCGAGGCGCTCAACGCGGTCGACCTCCTGCCGCAGGAGATCGCCACGGTCCTCCGCGAGGCCGTCGCACGTGGAGACCTCGCCACTGCCAGGTAGTCACGGACACCTCCGCTACGCCTACGTCCCCCGACCAGCACAAACACCGCCGCCCCGAAACCTCCGTTTCGGGGCGGCGGCCAGCTGATGGCACCGTCAGCTTGTACGGGCGGCCCCCTCTGGCCACACGACCGTTACCGGTAGCTGGGCTGAACGGGCCGCGGCGACAGTGTCAGCGGTTCCCCCACGCCCACTGCCGGGCCTGCCGTCCCACACGGCGAACAAGTGGTCAGCACGGCGCAGCAACTCGTTGTTGGCGGCTTCGTACGCCTCGCGATCGGCCTCGGCGAACGGCATGACGACAACCTCAGCGGCGGCCTGGTGAAGACGGTCGAACTCGGCTGCGTGTCCCGGTTTGACCTTGGTCTGGCGGTAGTCGGCCGACGGGATCACGGCGACCAGTCGGCCGCCGAGCGAGAGCACCGCGTCAGCGAAGATCGAGTCCGCACCCTTGGCGATGCACGAGACACCGGTGAGGCCGTGCTCGGCATGGTCAGCGAGTAGCTGATCCAGCGCTTCGCGGACCAGGACGACACTCTCATCAGTGAGGTCCATGTGCCCGGTCACCGCGATCACGGTCATGCCACTCCCCCTTTGCGTCAGTTCTCCAATAGCTCGCGGAACGGTAGCGGGAGTCGCCGAGCCGGGGGGAGCCTTGGACCCTATCAGGTAGTCACGAACAGCTCACGCTGTGTCAAATGGCATGGTACGTTCCGTACTCAAAGAGAAAAATGCGACCCCGGCGGTGCTGGAACACCCCGGGGTCCGGCAACAGGAGACAAGCCTCCCTATGCACATCCATCGTAGCGCCCACGTGCGCAACTTCACCGTGCTGCCCAACTCCGTGTTGCAGTACCGGCGGTTGAGCTACACCGCTCGCGGTCTGCTCGCGGACCTCCTCTCCCGGCCCGACGGCTGGCGGGAGGACGGGCGGCACATGGCCGACACCAGTCCGCAGGGGCGCGGAGCCGTCCGCAAGGCCCTGAAGGAACTCACCGACGCCGGGTACTACCGCGTCGAGAAGGTCCGGCTGCCCGACGGCACCCTCCGCAGCGAGGCGCACGTCTACGACACCCCCCAGCTCGCGCGGCCGGGTGTCACCCGTCCGGCGTCCGGTGGGCCGCCAACCGGCATTGCTGGCGGCCCTGTTGTAAAGGAACGGTGCCAAGAACCCACCCTCCCCGCGGAGTCGGCCGACGACGGCGGGCGGGAGGCGGTGGCCACCCTGTTCCGCGTGATCCGGGCCGAGCCCCGGCTGCGGCTGGGCGAGGCCGAGGCGCGGGAACTGGCGCCGCTGGTGGCGCAGTGGTTGGCGCGCGGGTGCAGCGCGACCGACCTCGCGCACGCCCTGTTGCCGGGGCTGCCGGCTCCGATGCATTCGGCGGCGGCCGTGCTCCGCTATCGGTTGGAGCACAAGATGCCGCCCTCTCGGCCGGCGGAAGGGACACAGAAAGCAAGCTACTCCGAGTGCGCCAAGTGCCACGATCCGGTGCCCGCGCCGGGGATCTGCCGGGCCTGCGCGGGCCTCGGTGGACGGCCCAAGGCGGCCGAAGGTGGTGCTTCCGTGACGGAAAGAGGTGTCGCACGCGCACGTGCCGCCCTGCTGGGAGCGAGAGCACCGCATGTCGAGATCGCTCCCCCGGTGGCGACCTACGGGTGAGCGGTGCACAGGAGCGCCGCAGCCGAGGAGGAGAGCGGGATGCAGGAGCTTGTGCAGCGGGCCGTTGACGAGATGGTGGAGTCGGGCGAGGAGCTGGGCGTCCAGGTCGCGGTGTACCGGCACGGGGAGCTGGTGGTGGACGTTGCGGCGGGGGTCGCCGATCCGGGGAGCGGGCGGGCGGTCGGCCCGGACACGCCGTTCTACAGCGCCTCCACCGGGAAGGGGGTGACCGCGACCGTGGTGCACGTGCTCGCGGAGCGCGGGGTGATCGAGTACGACCGGCCGATCGTGGAGCTCTGGCCCGAGTTCGGGGCCCATGGCAAGGCCGGGGCGACCGTGCGGCACGCCCTGACGCACTCGCTCGGCGTCCCGGCGGTGCCGGCCGGGCTCACGGTGCGGGAGCTGGCCGACTGGGACGGGATGTGTGCGCTGATCGCCGGTTCCGAGCCCTGGTGGGAGCCCGGGACCAGGACCGGCTACCACGCGATGACCTGGGGCTTCGTGATGGGTGAGATCGTGCGCCGGGCCACCGGCCGACCGGTCTCGCAGGTGCTCCGGGAGGAGGTGGCGCAGCCGCTGGGCATCGCCGACGAGCTGTTCGTCGGTGTCCCGGAGTCCGAGCTCGGGCGGCTCGCCCGCCTTGAGGACGCGCCCGGTTCCGCCGAGATGATCGCGGCGATGCCCGCCGACCTGCCGCTGTTCAAGGCGACGCCGCCCGCCGTGACCCCGAGCGCCACGTACGGCAACGACCCCGTGGTGCTCACCTCGGACATCCCCTCGGGCGGCACGATGTCCGCCCGCGCGGTGGCCAGGATGTACGCCGCGCTGCTCGGCGAGGTGGACGGCATCCGGCTGGTGTCGGAGGAGCGGCTGCGCGAGATCACGGCCCTGGCCACGGCCGAGGTCGACCAGCTGATCGGCTTCCCGGTGCCGCGCGCGCTGGGCTGGAACCTCGGCCGGCCCGGGGCCGATCCGCAGCAGACCCTGAGCACCTTCGGCATGCCCGGCATGGGCGGCAGCGCGGCGTACGCCGACACCGCGACGGGGATCGCCTTCGCGCTTACCAAGAACCGGTTCTTCCCCGGCCCCTCCACCGCCGTCGACCGGATCGGCGAGCTGGTCGCGAAGGCCGTGCACGTCACGGAAAGCTGAAAACGCGTGGCCCCTTCCCCCAGGAGGAGGAAGGGGCCACGCAAAAGCGGCGGACAGGCCTCAGACGTTGAAGCCGAGGGCGCGCAGCTGCTCGCGGCCGTCGTCGGTGATCTTGTCGGGGCCCCACGGCGGCATCCAGACCCAGTTGATGCGCAGGTCCTGGACGAGGCCGTCGGTGGCGGTCTTGGCCTGGTCCTCGATGACGTCGGTCAGCGGGCAGGCCGCCGAGGTGAGCGTCATGTCGATGGTGGCCACATCGGACTCGTCGATGTGGACGCCGTAGATCAGGCCGAGGTTGACGACGTCGATGCCCAGTTCGGGGTCGACGACATCCATCAGGGCCTCGGTCAGGTCCTCGACGGAGACGGTGCCGGCGCTGGTGCCGACCGGGCCGGACGCGGTCTCCTCCGCAGGGGAGGTGGTGGTTTCGTCGCTCATGGTGGTGGGTGTCCTCCTCTGCGGTGTCAGTCGGTGACGGTGGGGTGCTCGGCGAGGGCCTTGGCGGTGGCGTCCTTCCAGGCCATCCAGCTGAGCAGGGCACACTTGACCCGGGCCGGGTACTTGGAGACGCCGGCGAACGCGACGGCGTCCTCCAGCACCTCCTCGTCGCCCTCGCCCTGGCCCTTGCTCTGCATCAGCTCCAGGAAGGCCTCCTGGACCGCCTGCGCCTCGCCGACGGACTTGCCGACCACCAGGTCGTTCAGCACCGAGGCGCTGGCCTGGCTGATCGAACAGCCCTGGGACTCGTAGGAGACGTCGGCGACGGTGCCGCCGTCGAGCTTCACCCGCAGGGTGATCTCGTCGCCGCAGGTCGGGTTGACGTGGTGCACCTCGGCGTCACCGTCGCGCAGCCCCTTGCCGTGCGGGTTGCGGTAGTGGTCCAGGATGATGTCCTGGTACATCGAGTCGAGCTTCATGGTCGCGTGCCCCGTCCTCAGCCGAAAAAGTTCCGGACGTGGTGCAGGCCGTCGATCAGCGCGTCGACCTCGCCCGGCGTCGAGTACAGGTAGAACGACGCCCGCGTGGTCGCCGGAATTCCGTACCGCAGGCAGACCGGCCGCGCGCAGTGGTGGCCGACGCGCACCGCGATGCCCTGCTCGTCGAGCACCTGGCCCACGTCGTGCGGGTGGATGTCGCCCAGCGTGAACGAGATCGCCGCGCCGCGGTCGACGGCCGTGCGCGGGCCGATGATCCGCAGGTCCGGGACCTCCAGCAGCCGCTCGACCGCGTACGCGGTGATGGCGTGCTCGTGGGCGGCGATCCGCTCCATGCCGATGCCGGACAGGTAGTCGATGGCCGCGCCCAGCCCGACCGCCTGGGCGATCGGCGGGGTGCCGGCCTCGAACTTGTGCGGCGCCGGGGCGTAGGTGGACGAGCCCATGGTGACGGTCTCGATCATCTCGCCGCCGCCGAGGAACGGCGGGAGGTCCTCCAGCAGCTCCTGGCGGCCCCAGAGCACGCCGATGCCGGTCGGGGCCAGCATCTTGTGGCCGGTGAAGGCGACGAAGTCGGCCTCCAGCGCCTGCACGTCCAGCACCATGTGCGGGGCGGCCTGCGAGGCGTCGATCACGACCAGCGCGCCGACGTCCTGCGCCTTGCGCACGATGGCCTCGACCGGGTTGACGGTGCCGAGCAGGTTGGAGACCAGGGTGAAGGAGACCACCTTGGTCTTCTCGGTGATCAGCTCGTCGATGTTGGAGAGGTCGAGCCGGCCCTCGTCGGTCAGCCCGAACCACTTCAGCTTCGCGCCGGTGCGCTGCGAGAGCAGCTGCCACGGGACGATGTTGGAGTGGTGCTCCATCTCCGTGATGACGATCTCGGACTCGGCGTCCACCCGGTAGGGCTCGTCGGCCCAGCCGAGCATGTTGGCGACCAGGTTGAGCGACTCGGAGGCGTTCTTGGTGAAGATCACCTCGTCGCGGCTCGGCGCGTTGATGAACGCCGCGACCTTGTCGCGGGCGCCCTCGTAGAGCGCCGTGGCCTCCTCGGCGAGCACGTGCACGCCGCGGTGGACGTTGGCGTTGTGCCGCTCGTAGTAGGCGTTCAGCGCGTCGAGCACCTGGCGGGGCTTCTGCGAGGTGGCCGCGTTGTCCAGGTAGACGAGCGGCTTGTCGTCGTGCAGCAGGCGCTGCAGGACGGGGAAGTCCTTGCGGATCGCGTCGGTGTCGAGCAGTCCCGGCAGGACCGTCGACGCCGCCGACTCGTGCGTACGGGTCACTCGGACGCGCCACCCTTCACGTAGGCCTCGTAGCCCTCCTCCTCCAGCTTGTCGGCCAGCTCGGCACCGCCGGACTCGACGATGCGGCCGCCCGCGAAGACGTGGACGTAGTCGGGCTTGATGTACCGCAGGATGCGGGTGTAGTGGGTCACCAGCAGGGTCCCCACCTCACCGGTCTCACGGACCCGGTTGATGCCCTCGGAGACGATCCGCAGCGCGTCGACGTCCAGGCCGGAGTCGGTCTCGTCGAGGATCGCGATCCGCGGCTTCAGCAGCTCCAGCTGGAGGATCTCGTGGCGCTTCTTCTCGCCGCCGGAGAAGCCCTCGTTGACGTTGCGCTCGGCGAAGGCCGGGTCCATCTGGAGGGCGGCCATCGCCTCCTTGACCTCCTTCACCCACAGCCGCAGCTTGGGGGCCTCGCCGCGGACGGCGGTGGCGGCGGTGCGCAGGAAGTTGGAGACCGAGACACCGGGGACCTCGACCGGGTACTGCATGGCCAGGAAGACGCCGGCCCGGGCGCGCTCGTCGACGGACATCTCCAGGACGTCCTCGCCGTCCAGCAGGACGGTGCCGCCGGTGACGGTGTACTTGGGGTGACCGGCCAGCGAGTAGGCCAGGGTGGACTTGCCGGAGCCGTTCGGACCCATGATGGCGTGGGTCTCGCCCTGCTTCACGGTCAGGTCGACGCCCTTCAGGATCTCCCGGGGGCCGTTCTCGGCCTCGACGGAGACGTGCAGGTCGCGGATTTCAAGGGTAGCCATGTGTACTCAGGACTCCTGGTTGACGGAGACGAGCACATCGTCCCCTTCGATCTTTACGGGGTAGACAGCGACCGGCTTGGTGGCGGGCAGGCCGGAGGGCTTGCCGGAGCGCAGGTCGAAGCTGGAGCCGTGCAGCCAGCACTCGATCATGCAGTCCTCGACCTCGCCCTCGGACAGCGAGACGTTCGCGTGCGAGCAGATGTCGTTGATCGCGAACACCCCCTCGTCGGTGCGGACGACGGCGACCGGGACACCGTTGAGGTCGACGCGCTTGGGCACGTCCTCAGCCAGTTCGCTCAGCGCGCAGGCGCGAAGGAAGCTCATGGGTGTCAGACCGCCGCTTCCAGCTCGGCCTCGATCTTCTCCATGAGGTGGTCCTGGATCTCGGCGACGCCGATCTGCTGGACCAGCTCGGCGAAGAAGCCGCGCACCACCAGGCGGCGGGCCTCGTCGGCCGGGATGCCGCGGGCCTGCAGGTAGAAGAGCTGCTCGTCGTCGAAGCGGCCGGTGGCGGAGGCGTGGCCGGCGCCGACGATCTCGCCGGTCTCGATCTCCAGGTTCGGCACGGAGTCGACCCGGGCACCGTCGGTGAGCACCAGGTTGCGGTTGTGCTCGTAGGTGTCGGTGCCCTCGGCGGCGGCGCGGATCAGCACGTCGCCGATCCACACGGCGTGCGCGTCCTGGCCCTGCAGCGCGCCCTTGTAGACGACGTTGGACCGGCAGTGCGGGGTGTCGTGGTCGATGACCAGCCGGTGCTCCAGGTGCTGGCCGGCGTCGGCGAAGTAGAGGCCGAACAGCTCGGCCTCGCCACCGGGCGCGGCGTAGCGCACCCGCGGGTGCAGGCGGACCACGTCACCGCCGAAGGTGACGACGACGGACTTCAGCGAGGCGTCGCGGCCGATCAGCGCGGTCTGCTGGGCGACGTGCACGGCGTCGCGGTCCCAGTCCTGGACGGAGACGAAGGTGAGCTTGGCGCCGTCGCCGACGAGCAGCTCGACGTTGGCGGCCCGGGTGCCGGTGCCGGTGTGGCCCAGGACCACGACGGCCTCGGCGAACGGCTTGACGTCGATGACCACGTGGGCGAAGCGGGTGCCGCCCTCGCCGTGCACGTCGATCCGCACCGGCTCGGTGAGCACCGTCTCCTTGGGGACGGTGACCACGAGCGCCTGCTCGAAGGCGCTGAACGCCTGCGCGGCGACCCGGTCGACCGGCTTGCCGGCCTTGCCGAGGCGGGCGTCGTCGCGGCCGACGGCCTCGGCGGTGACGCCCTCGGGCAGGCTCAGCTCGACCTTGTCCTCGCCCTTCTCGGCCTCGGCGGCGGTGCCGTCGTGCAGGCCGGCGAGGCGGTGCAGCGGGGTGAACCGCCAGTCCTCCTCGCGGCCGGTGGGCACCGGGAAGTCCGCGACGTCGTAGGACGGCTCGACCGCGACGCGGGCGTCGATCGGCTGCCGGACGCTGTCCCGGCCGGTGCCGGGGCCGGCCAGCTGGGCGCCGGCGCCGGCGGTGCCGACCTCGATCGAACCGGCGGTGGTGGAGCCGGTGTTGTTCGCAGCGACATTCAAAGGCGTGTCAGCCATGGCTGTTCGTTGTGCTCTCTTCCTCAAAATACGTGTCGATGGACGGCGGGGCGGCCGGCGGGTCAGCCGACGGAGCCCTCCATCTGCAGCTCGATCAGCCGGTTCAGCTCCAGCGCGTACTCCATCGGCAGCTCGCGCGCGATCGGCTCGACGAAGCCGCGGACGATCATCGCCATGGCCTCGAACTCGGTCATGCCGCGGCTCATCAGGTAGAAGAGCTGGTCCTCGCTGACCTTGGAGACGGTCGCCTCGTGGCCCATGGACACGTCGTCCTCGCGGACGTCCACGTAGGGGTAGGTGTCCGAGCGCGAGATGGTGTCGACCAGCAGCGCGTCGCAGAGCACGTTGGACTTGGCGCCCTTGGAGCCCTCGCCGATCTCGATCAGACCGCGGTAGGAGGTACGGCCGCCGCCCCGGGCCACCGACTTGGAGACGATGTTGGAGGAGGTGTTCGGCGCCATGTGGACCATCTTGGCGCCGGCGTCCTGGTGCTGGCCCTCACCGGCGAAGGCGATGGACAGGGTCTCGCCCTTGGCGTGCTCGCCCATCAGGTAGACGGCCGGGTACTTCATGGTGACCTTGGAACCGATGTTGCCGTCGACCCACTCCATGGTCGCGCCCTCGTACGCCACGGCGCGCTTGGTGACCAGGTTGTAGACGTTGTTCGACCAGTTCTGGATCGTCGTGTAGCGGCAGCGGCCGCCCTTCTTGACGATGATCTCCACGACCGCCGAGTGCAGCGAGTCGGAGGAGTAGATCGGCGCGGTGCAGCCCTCGACGTAGTGGACGTAGGCGTCCTCGTCGACGATGATCAGCGTCCGCTCGAACTGGCCCATGTTCTCGGTGTTGATCCGGAAGTAGGCCTGCAGCGGGATGTCGACGTGCACGCCCTTCGGCACGTAGATGAAGGAGCCGCCGGACCACACGGCCGTGTTCAGCGCGGCGAACTTGTTGTCGCCGGCCGGGATGACGGTGCCGAAGTACTCCTTGAACAGCTCCGGGTGCTCGCGCAGCGCGGTGTCGGTGTCCAGGAAGATGACGCCCTGCTCCTCCAGGTCCTCACGGATCTGGTGGTAGACGACCTCGGACTCGTACTGGGCGGCGACACCGGCGACCAGGCGCTGCTTCTCCGCCTCCGGGATGCCCAGCTTGTCGTACGTCGCCTTGATGTCCGCCGGCAGGTCCTCCCAGGACTCGGCCTGCTTCTCGGTGGAGCGGACGAAGTACTTGATGTTGTCGAAGTCGATGCCGGACAGGTCGGAGCCCCAGGTCGGCATGGGCTTCTTCCCGAACAGCTTGAGGCCCTTGAGACGCAGGTTCAGCATCCACTCGGACTCGCTCTTCTTGGCCGAGATGTCGCGGACGACGTCCTCGTTCAGTCCGCGCTTGGCGGCGGCGCCGGCCACGTCCGGGTCGGCCCAGCCGTACTCGTAAGTGCCGAGGCCTTCGAGCTCGGGGTGCGAAACGGTGTCAGTCATGCGGGCTTCCTAACGCGCGGACGCTGAATCATCGGTGGACGTACCGGCAGTCGGCGCGGCACCGGTGTCCCGGCCCGCGGCGGTGCGCAGGGCGGGCGACGATGCGGCACCGGGTGCCGGCACATAGGTGGTGCAGACCCCGTCGCCGTGGGCGATGGTGGCCAGCCGTTGCACATGGGTGCCCAGCAGCTGGGAGAAGACCTCGGTCTCCGCCTCGCAGAGCTGCGGGAACTGCTCGGCGATGTGCGCGACCGGGCAGTGGTGCTGGCAGAGCTGGGCGCCCGCCGGGGCCTTCGCCGCGGCCGACGGGACCCTCCGCACCGTGGCAGCGTACCCGTCGGCACTCAGCGCCTGGGCCAGTGCCTCGGTGCGTTCCGCCGCCCCGGTGGAACGCAGCGCCTCCAGGTACTTCTCCGCCTGCCGGCCGAACCGGGCACGGGCGAAGGCGGCCACCGCCTCCTCGCCGGCCTTGCCGCCGCCGACCGAGTCGGAGATCCAGCGCAGGGCGTCGGCGGCGAGCTGGTCGTACTCCTGGTAGAAGGCGTCCCGGCCGGCGTCGGTCAGGGCGAAGACCTTGGCCGGGCGGCCCCGGCCGCGGCTGCCGTAGACCCGCTGCTCGCGGGACTCGACCAGACCGGCGGCGGTGAGGCCGTCCAGGTGACGGCGGACAGCGGCGGCGGTGAGGCCGAGCCGGTTCGCCAGGTCGGCGGCGGAGGAGGGACCGTGGTCCAGGATCGAGCGGGCGACCCGGTCGCGGGTGGCGCGGTGGCCGTCCAGCAGCACCTCGGCCGCCGTCGCGGGCACGGCGCAGCCGGGGGCCGACTCGGCCTCCTGGTGCGTGGCGTGCTCGCGCATGTTTTTCACAACACCAGTGTTGCGTAATTACTTCCGACAGGACAAGCCGTGATCCAGGCCTCACCCGTGGCATCTGTCACGCAGGTAAGCCTTACCTGACCAGCGGATGAAGTGATCAAGCCCAGTGTGCAAACGGCCTGTTGGGGCCTCTTAGACTCACCCGTATGCAATCCGAACCCGCGGTCCAGATCACCGGGCTGGTCAAGCGCTACGGGGACAAGCCCGCGGTGGACGGTCTCGACCTCAGCATCGCGCGCGGCGCCGTCACCGCCGTTCTCGGCCCCAACGGCGCCGGCAAGACCACCACCATCGAGACCTGCGAGGGCTACCGCCGCCCGGACGCCGGCACCGTGCGCGTGCTCGGCCTCGACCCGGTCGCCCAGAGCGCCGAGCTGCGCCCGCGGATCGGCGTGATGCTGCAGTCCGGCGGCGTCTACGCGGGCGCCCGCGCGGTCGAGATGCTCCGGCACACCGCCAAGCTGCACGCCCATCCGCTGGACGTCGACGCGCTGGTCGAGCGGCTCGGCCTCGGCTCCTGCGGCCGTACCACCTACCGGCGGCTCTCCGGCGGGCAGCAGCAGCGGCTGGCGCTGGCGATGGCCGTGGTCGGCCGCCCCGAGCTGGTCTTCCTGGACGAGCCCACCGCGGGCCTGGACCCGCAGGCCCGCCGCGCCACCTGGGAGCTGGTCCGCGACCTGCGCCGGGACGGCGTCACCGTGGTGGTTACCACCCACCACATGGAGGAGGCCGAGCAGCTCGCCGACCGGGTCGCGATCGTCGACCGCGGCAAGGTGATCACCGAGGGCACCCCGGAGGAGCTCTGCCGCGGCGGCGCCGAGTCCACCGTGCGCTTCGACGGCCCGCCCGGGCTGGACCTCGCCACCCTGCTCAAGGAACTGCCCGAGGGCGCCACCGCCGCCGAGACCTCCCCCGGCAGCTACCGCGTCGAGGCACCGGTCGACCCGCAGCTGCTGGCCACCGTCACCGCCTGGTGCGCGGCCGGCGGGATCCTGCCCGAACGGCTCGCGGTGCAGCGCCGCAGCCTCGAAGACGTCTTCCTCGACCTGACCGGACGGGACCTGCGCTCATGACCACCACCGACTACGCCCCGCGGCCGGGGGCCGCACCGGTCGGCCGGATGCTGCTCGCCCAGACCGCGTTCGAGACCCGGATGCTGCTGCGCAACGGGGAGCAGCTGCTGCTCACCGTGGTCATCCCGACGGTGCTGCTGGTGCTCTTCTCCGCCGTGGACATCGTCGCCGTCGAGGGGCCGGGCAAGCGGGTCGACTTCCTCGCCCCGGGGCTGCTCGCGCTCGCGGTGATGTCCACCGCGTTCACCGGCCAGGCGATCGCCACCGGCTTCGAGCGCCGCTACGGCGTGCTGAAGCGGCTCGGCGCCAGCCCGCTCCCCCGCTGGGCGCTGCTGACCGCGAAGACCGGCTGCGTCCTGGTCACCGAGGCGCTCCAGGTGGCGCTGCTGTCGGTGATCGCCCTGGCCCTCGGCTGGTCCCCGCAGGGCAACCCCCTCACCGTGGCCGCCCTGCTCGTCCTCGGCACCGCCGCCTTCTCCGGCCTCGGCCTGCTGATGGCCGGCACCCTGCGCGCGGAGGCCACCCTGGCCGCCGCCAACCTGGTCTTCATCCTGCTGCTGCTGGCCGGCGGCGTGATCGTCCCGCTCTCGAAGTTCCCCGCCGCCGTCCAGTCCGTCCTGGAACTCCTCCCGATCGCCGCCCTCTCCGACGGCCTCCGCTCGGTCCTCCAGTCCGGCGCCGGCACCCCCTGGGCCGACCTCGGCATCCTGGCCGTCTGGTCCGCCCTCGCCCTCGCGGCCGCCGCCCGCTTCTTCCGCTGGGAGTAGCCCGCACGCCTCCGGCCCGAAGCGTCCGCCCCTCGCTCGGCCGAGCGAGGGGCGGACGTTTCGGGCCACCGCCCCACGTCAGGGGGACGGCGTCCCGTTCGGCCAGACACAGGGGGAGACGACCTTCAGCGAGAGCTGGTGGCCGTCATCCGAGGCTCCGTTGAGGATCGCGACGAACCTGTCCTTGGGGTTCTCCAGCTTCACCCAGTCAGGAGTGGCTTCCGGAGCCGGCTCGAACCCCTTCCCGATCAGAAGAGCACGGAAGGCAGCAGCGGCTTCCGTCCTGCTCGCCAGCGGGACATCCCCGAAGCTGAACCCGCGTGAGGTCTCCTTCCTACCGTGCGGGCCGACGTCATTGAGCTCACACTCCAGATCGCTGAAGTCGCTGATGCTGCTCGCCAAGGGCTCGAGGGGCATCTTCGCCTGGATCTCGGCGAGGTAACTGTCCACCTGCTTCTTGGCCTCGTTCAGCGTGATCGTCGCCTTCCGCCGCTCCGCGACGGTCGTCACCCCACAGGAGCTCAGAGCCGCAACCGCAATGGCCAGCACGGCTGCGACGACCGTCCGACCAAGCCATGGCGACGCTGTGGATGTGTGGTTTCCAGCCCTCATGAATTCCGCTTTCCCGCGATGATCTCCCCCATGGCCTGGAGAGACGCTGACCCGTCGTTCCAGTAGTCGGAGTGACCCGTCCCCGGAGTGGTCGGGATGACCCGTGCTCCGAAGTCAGGGACCATGGGGTCCCGTCCGTGGATCAGGTGATGGTCGGGGTTCTGCACGACGCCGTACCAGGAACCGATGTTGTTGGCACCATTGCTCACCAGGTTGTCGGCCCTCAGGGGAGGCGCCATGTCGATCCTGTCGATGTCGCCCTTCGCAACGAAGACGTGAGACGGATCGACGCCGAGATCACGAGCATGCTCGACGCCTGCACCAGGACTGGCGATCAGGACGACGTTGTCGACCGGCAGGCCCTTGTCGCGCATGGCATAGCCGACGGTCGTAGTCCCGTAGCTGTGACCAAGGATCGTATTGTTCGACGGAGTCCCCTGATGGGTGGCGCGAAGTCCCGCCTCGAAACCGTGAAGGCTGCTTGCGGCATCCTTCGCGTAGGTGTCCTTCGTCGCGTCCGGGACGATCGACTGCGGTGCGTCGTATCCGACCCAGGTGATGGACGACGTGGTCTTCGACCTGTTGCTGGCCTCATTGGCCGCGGCGACCATCCGGTCCGAGCGGACGATGTCGCCCTTGATGCCGCCGAGCCGTGCGCCGGTGCCGGGGACATACGTCGAGACGTTGTCAGCGGTGTCCGGATTGTTGACGGCGACGATGGCATGGCCATTGCCCCTGGTGTCGAAGCCCAGCAGGTAGGTCGGCGGATTCCGCTCGTCGACCTTGGTCGTCAGCCGCTCGTCGATGGCGTTCACACCGTTCAACTGCTCCTGCAGGAGGGCCTTCCTCCTCTCCCACTCGTCGCGGGCGGGGTTCGACACGGCGCCGCTTACACCCGCGACCTTCGCGGGCGGCTCGGGCCCCAGGTGGTCGAACTGGAGTTGGAGGTCCTGTTTCGCCTGCTGCAGGGTGATGCGATTGGCCCGGTCACGGGCAACGGCCGGGATGCCGTCCAGGTTGCCGATCCGGTCGGGATGGGCCTCGATGAACTTCTGCTGCTGAGCTTCGGAGAGGCCGTTCCACCACTGCTTGACACTGTTCGGGTCGGTACCCGCCACGGGTATGTTCTCGCGGGCCGTCTCGGCGGCCTGGTCCTGTGCCACTGTGGCGGCGTTCAGTCCGGTGCCGCTGCTCGCGTTGGCCGCCAGGTGGCTCAGTCGCGTGCTGATCTCCTGGTCGGCGTGAACCGCCTCGTTGAGTGCGGCAGTGATGCGGTTGCTGATGGCGACTGCGGCCGTCTCGGCACCGGCGCCGGCGAAGTTCGGGGAGGAGGGCTCGTTGTCCCATGTGATCCTCCCGTCCGGGGCGACGTTGAGCTTCGCGTTCTTGGCGTCGTCCAGGGCGCTGATCAAGTGGGACTGGGCCAGCGCGAACTGTTCGGCGGCGTTGGCCAGCGCCTTGCTGACGAACGAGATCTCCTGCCGGGCAGCCCGGAGCTGACCTCCCAGATCCGCGATACGGCCGTGGGCCTTGGCGGAGCTGGGACCGGTCCACTGCGAGGCGCTCAGCCGGTCGGCGACCTCGTGCTGCCAGGCATCCACATGTTGCCCAAAGGCTTTGGCCAGGGTGTCGAAGGCGTTCTTCGCGGTGGTGATGTTGTTGATGTTGGCGTTGTAGAGGCTCGTGATGTCCACCGGCTACTGGGCCTTCCGCTCTGCGGCGGCACGTGCCATGGCGGCGGCGGTCGAGTTCTCGCCCACCAGGACCGTCCCGAACGGATCGGTCTCCGGCGCCGGCGTCGCGCCGCCCTGAGCGGGGCCCGCCGCACCGCGGAGGTGCGCGTAGACGCTCTGCTCCACTTGCCGGTAGTAGCCCGCTGTCGTGACGAGCTTGGAGCCGACGTCCGACATGTCGCCGGAGAGCTTGTCCAGCAGCTTCTTCCAGTTCGTGCCGCAATTGCGTATCGCGGTTGCCGTGGACCAGCCCTGAAGCGTCGCGGCCGCCTGATCGCTCGGCGCGACGATCTTCGCCGTCTCTCCCGGCACCTGCCCGGCTATGTGCTGAGCGGCCTGGCCACAGCCTTCCAACGCCGCCGGATTGACCTTGACCCCCGAAGCACCATCGGGATTCGGCACGGTTCCCCCCTGCGCCTTGTCTCACTGTCGTGTCACCGGAAGTCTTCCGGCTCGACGGGTGCGGTGCATGAGTACACGTACTCAGTTGCCCGCCGGCGCCACCCCGTCCGCCAACCCGGCGGCCCTCGCTCGACGCTTCGAGCGAGGGCCGCCGTCCGTGCAGGTCGCGGGTGTCAGCCCTCGGTGTTGTCGCCGCGGCGGCGGCGGGCGAGCAGCAGGAGCGCGCCGCCGAGCAGCACGACGCCGCCGCCGACGGCCGCGATGACCGGGGTGGCGTCGCTGCTACCGGTCTGCGCGAGCGCCGGCGCGACCGGGGTGTGCGTAGCGGTCGGGGTCGGCGTCGGGGTGGGCGTGCGGCTCGGGGTGGGCGTCACCGAGTGGGTCGGCGTGGGGGTGGGGGTCGGCGTCGCCGTACGGCTCGGCGTCGGGGTCGGCGTCGGCGTGGGAGTCGGCGTCGGGGTCAGGGTCGGCGTGGGGGTCGGCGTCGGGGTGGGGGTCGGCGTCGGCGTGGGAGTCGGCGTCGGGGTCGGGGTGGGCGTCGGGGTCGCGCAGACCGGGATGGTCTTGGTCTCCGTCTTGTTCCAGTCGTTGTTCTTCGGGTCCTCGGTGGTGGTCACCACGAAGGTGGCGTCGACCGGCGCGCTGTGCGCGGCCACCGGGAAGGTCTGGTGGAACTCCTTGCCGAACACCTGCTGGTCGAGCAGCTTCACGCCGTCGATGCTCAGGCTGACGACGTTCTTGATGTTCGCCTCGGGGCTGTAGTTGGTCAGGTCGATCACGATCTTGTCGCACGTCACCTGCCAGGTCGGCACGTGCGCCGAGGCGCTGGTCGCCAGCACCACCGGCAGCAGGACGGCGGCCGCCGCCGTGCCCGCGATCGCCGCGCCGGTTCCGATCCCTGTCTGCCGCCGCTGTCGCGCCATCTCGTTGTCCCCTCCGAACGGTGTTGTGCAGCAGGCGTGTTGAGTGGAACAGCGGTGGCCCGCTACGACTGTCCGGGGGACTCTACCGGCACCCCCGCTCCCCTCCACACCCCGCTGCGCGGCCGGATTTCCTCTATGCGTCCGCACCGGCCTGTGCATCGGCAGCCCATCACACCCACTGCCTCGGACGACGCCGCTTCGCCCAACTTGAAGTGAACTCTGCCAGAGTGGCCGAAAAGCGCGACCCCCGGTGATCGTTCGCGATCACCGGGGGTGCCTGATCGGGCAATCCGGATCAGTGAGGGCCGGGCCGGATCGTTCCGGCCGGGGCCGGAACGATCCCGTGGCGGGCTCAGACCTGGCCGGCCGCCTTGCGCCGACGCGCGACCAGGACCAGCGCGCCACCGGCGGCGATCACCACCGCGCCGCCGATCGCCAGCGGCACGACCGGGCCGGAGCCGGTGTGGGCGAGGTCGCCCCCGGCGTTGGCCTGGGCCGACGGGCTCGCCGCCGCGGCCGGCACGACCGCCGCGCCGGAGGCGGAGGCCGACGGGCTCGCCGAGGCGCCCCCGGACGGCGCGGCCGTACCCGACGCGGACGGGCTGCCCGAACCGCCCGGCGTCACGGACGGAGCGGGCGTACCGGTGGTGCCGGGGGTGGCCGGCGTCGACGGCGTGGTGGTGGCGCCGGGGGTGGCCGGCGTCGACGGCGTGGTGGTGGCGGACGGCGTACCGGTCGGCACCACCACCGGCGGCGTGGTGGCCGGGGCGGTCGGCGGCGTGGTGGGCGGCACGACGGCCGGCAGGCAGCCGGTGAACGGATAGTGGTGCGTCTCCGCACCGCCCTTGCCGCTCAGCGACTTGACGATGACCGAGCCGTTCACCGGGGCGGCCGAGCCGAGGTCGAACGCGGCGTTCGGCGCCAGCACGGTGCCGGACCAGGCGGCCGAGCTGCTCTTGACCACCTTGGTGGCGGTCGGGAAGTTCCAGAGCAGCTTGGAGCGGACGGCGCCGCCGTGCGCGCTCTGCACCTTGTCGTCCAGGACGTAGGCCTTCTTGCCCTCGTCCCACAGGTGGAAGCCGGTGGTCCGCGCGGCGGCCTGGTCGTACGACTGGCCGGTCACGGTGACCACGGTGACGGCGCCGGCCGGCACCTTCACGAAGATGTCGGTGGCGCCCTGCAGGGCGGCCGCGGAGACCGTGAAGCTGTTGAACCTGGCGTCGCCGCTGGTGAGGTAGAGCTCCTTGCCCTTGGCCTCGACGGTGGCACCGGCGGTCTGCGGCAGCCCCGCCAGCGTCGTGGCGACGGCGCGTGCCCGGGCGAACTCGGCGCCGAAGTCGATCGGCGAGGCGCCCTGCCCGGTGTTGCCCTGATGGGCCTGGATCACGGCGCCGGCGGCGGCCGAGCCGTAGATGCCGTTACCCTTCATGACCTGGGTGTTGCCACCGGTCAGCTTGCCGGCGACGACCAGGGCGTTGCCGCCCGGCAGCGCCTTGACCTGGTCGGCGGTCAGTTCCTGTCCGACCGAGAAGCCACCGGTGAAGTCGGCGTTGCCGCCGACCGCCACCGCACCCTCGGCGTCCGGCGTGTGGGTGTCGTCGGTCTCGACGAACTCGCCGTAGAGGTTGGCGACCCCGAGGCTCAGGCACTGGTTCGGGTCGGCGGCCTGGGCGGCCGGGGCTACCAGCCCGGCCAGAACGAGAGATCCACCGAGCGCGAGCGCTGCGGCGGGTACGGATATACGCATGTGCAGGTTCTCCGCTTACGTGCGGGGGGTGGGAGGGGTCCACCTGAAAAAGGTATGGACCAAGCCGCACTCTTTCGGCCAAATGGGTGATTGGTCAAGACCAATGACCGGCTTGCCCGAACAGTCCTTTTTGCCACCCCTTTACGGTTGACGGGTTTGCCGCTATGTCGACACGGGAAGACTCCGCCGCTCGGCCGCCGCGGCCACGACCGCCCCGCCCCAAGATCGGCCGTAAGGCCGCATACCATGGACGCCGTGCCTAAGACCACCCCCTTCTCCCTGCTCGCCGAGCGCTGGCAGCCCTCCGCCGCCATGGTCAAGCGCGCCGCGTTCGCCGCGCTGGTGATGAGCGTGGTGATCGTCGTGACCGGCGGCGCCGTCCGGCTCACCGCCTCCGGCCTCGGCTGCACCACCTGGCCCCGCTGCACCGACGAGAGCCTCACCCCGACCGCCGAGATGGGCTTCCACGGCGTCATCGAGTTCACCAACCGGATGCTCACCTACGTCCTGAGCGCCGCCATCGGCTGGGCGATCCTCGCCGCGCGCTGCCACCGCCCCTGGCGGCACAGCCTGACCAAGCTCGGCTGGGCGCAGTTCTGGCTGGTGATGAGCAACGCCGTGCTCGGCGGCATCACCGTGCTGACCGGCCTCAACCCCTACACCGTGGCGCTGCACCTGATCGCCGCGATGGGCCTGGTCTGGGTCGCGACGCTGATGTGGGAGCGCAGCAAGGAGGGCGACGGCCCGGTCCGCCCGCTGGTGGCCGAGCCGATCAAGCGGCTCAGCTACGTCCTGGTCGGTGTGATCGGCCTGCTGGTGGCCGCCGGCACCCTGGTCACCGGCGCGGGCCACCACCCCGGCACGCCCCAGGACAACAAGATGGTCCCGCGCATCCCGGTGGACTACGACCGCCTCGCCCAGGCCCACGCCGACCTGGCCTTCGTCTCGATCGGCCTGTCGATCGCGGTGATCTTCGTGTTCGCGGCGGTCAAGGCCCCGCCGGCCGCCAAGGCCCGGGCCCGCGAGCTGCTGATCGGCCTGCTGCTCCAGGCCGTGATCGGCTTCGTCCAGTACTTCACGGACGTCCCCGAGATCCTGGTCGGCCTCCACATGCTGGGCGCCGCCGTCCTGTGGATCGCCGCCCTGCGCATCCCGCTCGCCCTGCGCGCCCGCGACGACGCCCCCGTCGCGGCCGGCGCCCCGGCCTCCCGGGTCGCCGAGCCCGCGGCCGTCTGACGGCCCCCGGACGCGAACGAAGGGCCCCGGTCGACGAGACCGGGGCCCTTCGGCGTGCGTGCGCCCTGCCGGAAGGGGTCAGCCGCCGAGCTGGAGGCCGGCCATCCGCTTCCACTCGTAGGCGCCGGTCCGCACCTTCAGGGCCAGCTCGCCCTCGAAGGAGTCGTGCAGGGTGACGCCGGCCAGCTCGGCGGCGCGGCGGCCCACCGCGTAGCTGGGCGCGACCTGGTCGCCCCACGCGCCGTCGGCGCCGACCACCACGATCCGGGTGGCGACCGCGCCGACGTACTCGACGACGCCGTCCGCGCTGCCGCCGTGCTGCGCGGCGAAGGCGGTCAGGTTCTTGGCGATGCGCTTGGCGCGGCGCTCGGCACGGGCGTCCGGCGCGGCGGGGGTGGCGGTCTCTGCGCTGCTCATGCCCGCATGCTACCGAGCGGTAGCGAAGCTGGCGACGGGAGCGCCGTGTGCACCGGGCCACATACTGGAGGGGTGACCTTCGACGGCTGGCCGGCCGAGGCTCTCGACTTCTACGAGCACCTCGAGGCCGACAACTCCAAGACCTTCTGGCAGTCCCACAAGGGCCAGTACGAGCACGCCGTACGGGAGCCCATGGAGCGGCTGCTGGCCGAGCTGGAACCCGAGTTCGGGCCGGGCAGGATCTTCCGCCCCAACCGCGACGTCCGGTTCAGCGCCGACAAGTCGCCGTACAAGACCCACATCGGCGCCCATCTGCGGGCCGGCGGCTACGTCCAGCTCTCCGCCGACGGCCTGGCCTGCGGCAACGGGCTGTACCGGCTCGCCGCCGACCAGCTGGACCGCTACCGGGCCGCGGTCGCCGAGGACGTCTCCGGCGCGGAGCTGGAACGGGTGGTCGAGCGGGTCCGCGCGAAGGGCCCCGAGGTGGTCGGCCGGGACTCCCTGAAGTCCGCCCCGCGCGGCTACCCCAAGGACCACCCGCGGATCGCGCTGCTGCGCCACAAGGGGCTGATCGCCTGGCAGGAGTGGGCCCCGGAGGCCTGGCTGGGCACCCGGGACGCGTACCGGCGGATCACCGGCTTCCTGCACGCCTCGCAGCCGCTCAAGGACTGGCTGGACGGCCACGTCGGCCCCTCCGAGCTCCCCGCCCGGTAGCGGAACGGAAGAGCGCGGAAGCACGGAAACGGAGAAGGCCCCGGTCGGATCGACCGGGGCCTTCTCGGCAGTCAGCGCATCACTTCACGAACGGATCCACCGCGATCACCACGAACAGCAGCGTCAGGTAGGTGATCGACCAGTGGAACAGCCGCATCTCCTTGAGCTTGGCGCCCACCACACCGGCCTTGGCCCGCCCGTACAGCGCGTGCGCCTCCTTGAGCCAGGCCGCGCCGAGCAGCACCGCCGCCACCGGGTAGAGCCAGCTGGTGTCGGCCAGCGGCCACAGCAGCAGCGAGACCGCCACCATCACCCAGGAGTAGGCGACGATCTGCTTGGCGACCGCGAGGTTGCCCTTGATCACCGGCAGCATCGGCACCCCGGCCCGGGCGTAGTCCTCGCGGACCTTCATCGACAGCGGCCAGTAGTGCGGCGGCGTCCAGAAGAAGATCACCAGGAAGAGCACCAGCGCCGACCAGGAGACCGAGTTGGTGACGGCCGCCCAGCCGACGAAGACCGGCATGCACCCGGCGATGCCGCCCCAGACGATGTTCTGCGCGGTGCGCCGCTTGAGCCCCAGCGTGTAGACGAACACGTAGAAGAGCAGTGCGCCCAGCGCCAGCGCCGAGGACAGCCAGTTGACCAGGACGCCCAGCCAGACCGTCGACAGGACGCCGAGCGCGATGCCGAACACCAGCGCCTCGCGCGGCGAGACCATGCCGGTGACGAGCGGCCGGCGCTCGGTGCGGGACATCACCGCGTCGATGTCGCGGTCGATGTACATGTTGAGGGCGTTGGCGCCGCCCGCCGAGAGGTACCCGCCGAGGACCACCTTCAGCACCAGCAGCAGGTCCGGCACACCGCGCTCCGCCAGGAACATCACCGGAACGGTGGTGATCAGCAGCAGCTCGATGATCCGCGGCTTGGTCAGTGCGACGAAGGCGCCGACACGGGCCCCGAACGGCCGGTGCGCAGGCCTCGCCCCGGTGACCCCGGCGGGACGGGATTCGACGGCGGTCACTAACACCCCAACTGAAGATGAATCCTCACAGGCGGCCACCGGAACGTTGTCTCCCGAATCGTCCGCTCTGCGCGTACCACGCCACCTTAGACGCTCCATATCTCCCCACCGGCCCCGGGGTGCCCCGGCGAGGCGGAACGCACACCCCCGGGTGAACCCCCACCGCCCCGACCTGGAACGTTGCCGAGGCGGCCCCCGCGGGGGCCCTCGTCCCCCCTCCCGCACCCCGGAGAGGCGAACCGGACGGATCCGGGCGAGGGTGGACAAAGGGGCGGGCCGTGCCGGCGCACGGTCGTCCACGGACAGTCCGGGGAATGACGACCAACATGCCTGAGTTGTCCCACCACGGAGGGTGAGCCCCGGCCCGGACGGTAGGCTCGCCCACAGAAGCGGGATCTACCCTCCGTGACCGGCACCACCCAGCGTCCGGCCCCAGCGACGTGGCCGACCCGGTCCCTCACGGGGTCACTCTTCACAATGGAAGGAGCCCTGAGACAGGGTGAGCACGACGCCGAATGCATTCGAGTGGTCGGACCTCGACGAGCGGACCGTCGACACGGCCCGCGTCCTGGCGATGGACGCGGTTCAGAAGGTCGGCAACGGACACCCCGGGACGGCCATGTCGCTGGCCCCCGCCGCCTACCTGATCTTCCAGCGCTTCCTGCGCCACGACCCCACCGACCCGTCCTGGGTCGGCCGTGACCGGTTCGTCCTCTCCCCCGGTCACACCAGCCTGACGCTCTACACCCAGCTCTACTTCTCCGGCTACGGCCTGGAGCTCGACGACCTCAAGGCCTTCCGGGTGGCCGGCAGCCGCACCCCGGGCCACCCCGAGCACGGCCACACCGCCGGCGTCGAGACCACCACCGGCCCGCTCGGCCAGGGCATCGGCAACGCCGTCGGCATGGCCATGGCCGCCCGCTTCGAGCGCGGCCTGTTCGACCCGGACGCCCCGGCCGGCGAGTCGCCGTTCGACCACACCATCTGGGCCATCGTCTCCGACGGCGACCTGGAGGAGGGCATCTCCGCCGAGGCCTCCTCGCTGGCCGGCCACCAGAAGCTCGGCAACCTGGTCGCCCTGTACGACGACAACCACATCTCGATCGAGGGCGACACCGAGACCGCCTTCTCCGAGGACGTCCTCAAGCGCTACGAGGCGTACGGCTGGCACGTCCAGCGCGTCACCCCGAAGGCCAACGGCGACATCGACGTCGCCGCGCTGGCCGAGGCGCTGGCCGCCGCGAAGGCCGAGACCTCCCGCCCGTCGATGATCGCGATGCGCACGATCATCGCCTGGCCGGCCCCGGACGCCCAGAACACCGCCAAGGCCCACGGCTCCGCGCTCGGCGCCGCCGAGATCGCCGCCACCAAGAAGGTCCTGGGCTTCGACCCGGAGAAGACCTTCGAGGTCGGTGACCAGGTCATCGAGCACGCCCGGCTGGTCGTCCAGCGCGGCAAGGCCGCCCGCGCCGAGTGGCAGCAGACCTTCGACGCCTGGCGCGCCGCCAACCCGCAGCGCGCCGCCGAGTTCGACCGGATCGAGGCCCGCGAGCTGCCCGACGGCTGGAAGAAGGCCGTTCCGGTCTTCGAGGCCGGCAAGGCCGTCGCCACCCGCAAGGCCAGCGGCGAGACCCTCAAGGCGCTCGGCGCGGTGATCCCGGAGCTGTGGGGCGGCTCGGCCGACCTCGCCGAGTCCAACCTCACCACCATCGACGAGGACAGCTCCTTCCTCCCCGACGGCAACCCGCTGAAGTCGGCCGGCCCCTACGGCCGCACCATCCACTTCGGCATCCGCGAGCACGCCATGGGCTCCACCATGAACGGCATCGCGCTGCACGGGAAGACCCGCGTCTACGGCGGCACCTTCCTGGTCTTCGCCGACTACATGCGCCCGGCCGTCCGCCTGGCCGCCCTGATGAAGCTGCCGGTCACCTACGTGTGGACGCACGACTCCATCGGCCTCGGCGAGGACGGCCCGACCCACCAGCCGGTCGAGCACCTGGCCTCGCTGCGCGCCATCCCGGGCCTGACCGTGGTCCGCCCGGCCGACGCCAACGAGACCGCCGTCGCCTGGCGCACCGTCATCGAGCGCCAGACCACCCACCCCGGCCCGGTCGGCCTGGCGCTCACCCGCCAGAACGTCCCGACCTTCGACCGCACCTCCTCGTCCTACGGCAACGCCGAGGACACCGCGAAGGGCGGCTACATCCTGGCCGAGGCCTCCACCGGCACCCCGCAGGTGATCCTGCTCGGCACCGGCTCCGAGGTGCAGCTGGCCGTCAAGGCCCGCGAGGTCCTGGAGGCGGAGGGCATCGCCACCCGCGTCGTGTCGCTGCCGTCCTTCGAGTGGTTCCAGGAGCAGGACCAGGCCTACCGCGACAGCGTGCTGCCGCCGTCGGTCAAGGCCCGCGTCTCGGTCGAGGCCGGCATCGCCCAGGGCTGGCGCGAGCTGGTCGGCGACCACGGCCGGATCGTCTCGCTGGAGCACTTCGGCGCCTCCGCCGACTACCAGGTGCTCTTCGAGGAGTTCGGCATCACCGCCGAGCGCGTGGTCGCCGAGGCCCACAACGCGCTGCGCTCGCTCGAGGCCGTCAACCGCTGACGGCACCGGGCCGGGGCGCCGACCGCACATCGGCGCCCCGGCCCGCCCCCACACCACCCCACAGCGAAGAAGTAAAGGGACGGAAGCACCATGACTGACGCACTGAAGCGCCTCAGCGACGAAGGCGTGGCGATCTGGCTGGACGACCTCAGCCGCAAGCGGCTGAACACCGGCAACCTCGCCGAGCTGGTGCAGCACAAGCACGTGGTGGGCGTGACCACCAACCCGACCATCTTCCAGAAGGCCATCGGCGGCGGCGACAGCTCCTACGACGGCCAGCTGCGCGACCTCGCCGTCCGCAAGGTCACCACCGACGAGGCCGTCCGCATGATCACCACCTCGGACGTGCGCGACGCCGCCGACGTGCTGCGCCCGGTCTACGACGCGTCCAACGGCCGCGACGGTCGGGTCTCCATCGAGGTCGACCCGCGGCTGGCCCACGAGACCGCCGCCACCGTGGCCGAGGCCAAGCAGCTGTGGTGGCTGGTCGACCGCCCGAACGTCTTCATCAAGATCCCCGCCACCAAGGCCGGCCTGCCCGCGATCGGCGAGGTCATCGGCAAGGGCATCAGCGTCAACGTCACGCTGATCTTCTCGCTGGACCGCTACAAGGCCGTCATCGACGCCTACCTGACCGGTCTGGAGGCCGCCAAGGCCAAGGGCCTGGACCTCTCCCAGATCGAGTCGGTCGCCTCCTTCTTCGTCTCCCGCGTCGACACCGAGATCGACAAGCGCCTGGACAAGATCGGCGGCGCGGCCAAGGACCTCCGTTCCAAGGCCGCCCTGGCCAACGCCCGCCTCGCCTACCAGGCCTACGAGGAGGTCTTCGGCACCGTCGACGGCAAGACCGCCGGCAGCGCCCGCTGGAAGGCCCTGGAGGCCGCCGGCGCCAAGCCGCAGCGCCCGCTCTGGGCCTCCACCGGCGTCAAGGACCCGGCCCTGCCGGACACCCTGTACGTCACCGAGCTGGTCGCCCCCGGCACCGTCAACACCATGCCCGAGGCCACCCTGGACGCCACCGACGACCACGGCGTGGTCACCGGCGGCACCATCGTCCCCAACTACGCCGACGCCAAGGCCGTGATGGACGCCATCGCCGCCGCGGGCGTGGACTACGACGACGTGGTCCAGGTGCTGGAGGACGAGGGCGTGGAGAAGTTCGAGCAGTCCTGGAACGAACTGCTCGACACCGTCACCGCCTCGCTGGCCTCGTTCGCCGACGAGAAGTGACCCCCTGCTCACAGCGCACGAAAGCGGAGCCCATCAAGTGAGCACTGATTTCCCCGAGTTGACACCACTGTCGGACGCGGACGATCTCCCGCCGGCACCCGTCAACCCGCTTCGCGACCCCTCCGACCGGCGGCTCCCGCGCATCGCGGGGCCGTCCGGCCTGGTCATCTTCGGGGTCACCGGTGACCTGTCCCGCAAGAAGCTCATGCCGGCCATCTACGACCTGGCCAACCGCGGCCTGCTGCCGCCGGGCTTCTCCCTCGTCGGCTTCGCCCGCCGCGAGTGGGACGACGAGGACTTCGCCCAGGAGGTGCACGACGCCGTCAAGGAGCACGCCCGCACCCCCTTCCGCGAGGAGGTCTGGCAGCAGCTCGCCAAGGGCATGCGCTTCGTCCACGGCACCTTCGACGACGACGACGCCTTCGACAAGCTCCGCGCGACCATCGAGGAGCTGGACAAGGCCCAGGGCACCAGCGGCAACTTCGCCTTCTACCTGTCCGTCCCGCCGAAGTTCTTCCCGACCGTCGTCCAGCAGCTCAAGAAGCACGGCCTGGCCGACCCTCCGAACGGCTCCTGGCGGCGCGCCGTCATCGAGAAGCCGTTCGGCCACGACCTGGAGTCCGCCCAGGAGCTGAACCGGATCGTCCACGAGGTCTTCCCCCGGGACGAGGTCTTCCGGATCGACCACTACCTGGGCAAGGAGACCGTCCAGAACATCCTGGCGCTCCGCTTCGCCAACCAGATGTTCGAGCCGATCTGGAACCGGTCCTACGTCGACCACGTGCAGATCACCATGGCCGAGGACATCGGCATCGGCGGCCGGGCCGGCTACTACGACGGCATCGGCTCGGCCCGGGACGTGATCCAGAACCACCTGCTGCAGCTGATGGCGCTCACCGCCATCGAGGAGCCGGCGTCCTTCCACCCGAAGGCGCTGGTGGCCGAGAAGCTCAAGGTGCTGAGCGCGGTCAAGCTCCCGGCCGACCTCGGCCGGCACACCGTGCGCGGCCAGTACACGGCCGGCTGGCAGGGCGGCGAGGAGGTCGGCGGCTACCTCGACGAGGACGGCATCGACCCCGATTCCAAGACCGACACCTACGCGGCCATCAAGCTGGAGATCAACAACCGCCGCTGGGCGGGCGTGCCGTTCTACCTGCGCACCGGCAAGCGGCTGGGCCGCCGGGTCACCGAGATCGCGGTGGTCTTCCAGCGCGCCCCGTACCTGCCGTTCGACTCCTACGCCACCGAGGAACTGGGGCAGAACGCCCTGGTCATCCGGGTGCAGCCGGACGAGGGCGTCACCGTGCGGTTCGGTTCCAAGGTGCCGGGCACCTCCTTCGAGGTCCGGGACGTCACGATGGACTTCGCCTACGGCGAGTCCTTCACCGAGTCCTCCCCGGAGGCGTACGAGCGGCTCATCCTCGACGTGCTGCTCGGTGACGCCAACCTCTTCCCGCGTCACCAGGAGGTCGAGCTCTCCTGGCAGATCCTCGACCCGATCGAGAAGTACTGGGACACCCATGGCAGGCCCGCCGAGTACGCGGCCGGCACCTGGGGCCCGGCCGAGGCGGACGAGATGCTCGCACGAGACGGCAGGAGCTGGCGCCGGCCATGAAGATCGACCTGATGAACACCACGTCCGGCAAGATCAACGCAGCGCTCATGGAGGCGCGACGGGCCAGCGGCTCCACCGCCGCCGGCATGGTGCTCACCCTGGTGATCGTGACCGACGAGGGCAGCGCCTACGACGCCCTCAAGGCGGCCAACGACGCCTCCCGCGAGCACCCCTCGCGCACCCTGGCGGTCATCAAGCGCGCCGGGCGCTCGCCCCGGGCCCGCGCCGAGACCCGGCTGGACGCCGAGGTCCTGGTCGGCTCCGACGCCGGCTCCGGGGAGACGGTCGTCCTGCGCATGCACGGCGAACTCGCCGCGCACGCCCAGTCGGTCGTCCTGCCGCTGCTGCTGCCGGACGCCCCGGTGGTGGTCTGGTGGCCGGACAACGCGCCGCGGCACCCGGCGCAGGACCCGCTGGGCGCGCTCGCCCAGCGCCGGATCACCGACGCGGTCACCGCCGAGTCCCCGGTCGGCCAGCTCGCCCAGCGGGCCGAGAGCTACACCCCGGGCGACACCGACCTGGCCTGGACCCGGATCACCGGCTGGCGCTCCATGCTGGCCGCCGCGCTGGACCAGCGGCCGTCGACGATCACCGCCGCGGTGGTCGAGGGCGAGTCGTACAACCCCAGCGTCGAACTGCTCGGCCTGTGGCTGCACACCCGGCTGCACGTGCCGGTCGAGCGGGTCGTCACCAACGGCCCGGGCATCACCGCGGTGCACCTGCGCACCAAGGACGGGGACATCACCCTGGACCGCCCGGACGGCCTGATGGGCACGCTCTCCATGCCCGGCTCGCCGGACCGCCAGGTGGCGCTCAAGCGGCGCGAGACCTCGGAGCTGATCGCCGAGGAGCTGCGCCGGCTCGACCCGGACGACATCTACGCGGCCGCCGTGCGCACGCCGGTGGACCGGCTCAAGGAGCCGGACAACGCCGAGCAGGCGGTCGCGAGCGCGGTGGCCGCCGAGGCCGCCGAGGAGGCGGCCACGCACGAGGCCGCCCCGGAGGGCGGGCAGGTCGCCAACCCGACCCGGGTGACCGCCGAGGCGGCCCCCGCCACCACGAAGAAGGCCGCCGGCAAGCGCACCACCAAGAAGGCGGACGCATGACGGCGGCCACCCCGCAGCTGGTCGTCCACCGGGACAAGGAGCTGATGGCCCAGGCGGCCGCGGCCCGGCTGATCACCCGGATCGTGGACGCCCAGTCCGCCCGCGGCACCGCCTCGGTGGTGCTCACCGGCGGACGCAACGGCAACGCCCTGCTGGCCGCGATCGCCGCCTCCCCGGCGCGCGACGCGGTCGACTGGGCGCGGCTGGACCTGTGGTGGGGCGACGAGCGGTTCCTGCCGTCCGCCGACCCGGAGCGCAACGCCGTGCAGGCCCGCGCCGAGCTGCTGGACGCCGTCCCGCTCGACCCGGCGCGGGTGCACGAGATGCCCGCCGCGGACGGCGCCGACGGCTCGGACGTCGACGCCGCGGCGGCCCGCTACGCCCAGGAGCTGGCGGCCGCGGCCGGCCCCGGCGACCGGGGCGGCGTCCCGGCCTTCGACGTGCTGCTGCTCGGCGTCGGCCCGGACACCCATGTCGCCTCGCTCTTCCCGGAGCACCCGGGCGTGCGGGAGACCGAGTTGACGGTGATCGGCGTGCGCGGTGCGCCGAAGCCGCCGCCGACCCGGATCTCGCTCACCCTCCCGGCCATCCGTGCCGCCCGCGAGGTCTGGCTGCTGGCGGCCGGCGAGGACAAGGCCGGCGCGGTGGCGGTGGCCCTGTCCGGCCCCGGCGAGCTCCAGGCGCCCGCCTCCGGGGCGCACGGCACCGGTCGCACCCTGTGGCTGCTGGACCGCGCCGCGGCCTCCCAGCTGCCGCCCCAGCTGTACCCCCCGGCCTCGGCCTGAGGGTTCCGGTGAACGTCGAAGGGCGCCACCCCCGCGGGGGTGGCGCCCTTCGTCCTTCGCTGTGCTCAGATCTCGCCGCGGAGCTTGGCCAGCGCCTCGGCGAGGATCGCCTCGCCGTCGGCGTCGGTGCGCCGCTCGCGGACGTAGGCGAGGTGCGTCTTGTACGGCTCGTTGCGGGACGGCGCGGGCGGGTTGTGCTCGTCCTGGCCGGCCGGAAAGCCGCAGCGCGGACAGTCCCAGGTCTCCGGGATCACCGCTTCGGCCGCGAAGCTCGGGCGGGTCTCGTGCTTGTTCGCGCACCAGAAGGAGATCCGGTTGCGGGGGGCGGATTCGCCGCGCTCCGCCTCGCCCATCGGGCCGGCTCCGACCCTGCTGCCACGGATGGCGTTGCCACTTGCCACGGTCTGACTCCCTGCGTGCTGGTGCGCCGACGCGCGTGACGCGCGTCGGGGGCGAAAGTCGTCCTAGTGTAAGCAGGGGTTAAGCATGCGCCACCCACCGGCTCCGCCCCGGACCTTTCCAGGATAGGCCGCGGGGCGACGGGGCGTCAGAGATATGTCAGCCCTTGTACTTCAGGACCAGACCGAGCACCACGAGGGTGGCGAACCAGCCCAGGCCGACGATGATCGTGATGCGGTCCAGGTTGCGCTCGGCCACCGCCGAGCCGCCGCCGGTGGACATCGCGCCGCCACCGAACATGTCCGACAGACCGCCGCCCTTCCCCTTGTGCAGCAGCACCAGCAGGATCATCAGCAGGCTGAAGACGATCAGGGCAATCGAGAACCCGATAACCACGACGGGACCAACTCTCTCGTATCTTCGGCGAAGGGGCCGGACCACGACGGGTGGTCCGGCCCCAAAGCCTACGTTGCTGCGGCGGCGTTAGCCTACTGCCTGCTCACGGTACCGCACGATCTTGACGAACTCCTCGGCGTCCAGCGAGGCTCCGCCGATCAGGCCGCCGTCGATGTCCGGCTTGGCCATCAGGCCGGCCGCGCTCGACGACTTCACCGAACCGCCGTAGAGCACCCGGACCTTGCCGGCCAGCTCGGCGCCGTACAGCTCGGCGAGCCGCGCGCGGATGGCGGCGCAGACCTCCTGGGCGTCCTCGGGGGTCGCCACCTCGCCGGTGCCGATCGCCCAGACCGGCTCGTAGGCGACCACGACGGACTCGGCCTGCGCGGCCGGGACGTCCTGCAGGGCACCGTCGAGCTGGGCCAGCGTGTGCTCGACGTGGGTGCCGGCCTTGCGGACCTCCAGCGGCTCGCCGACGCACAGGATCGGGGTGATCCCGCTGCGGTAGGCGGCCTTGACCTTGGCGTTGACGATCTCCTCGTTCTCGCCGTGGTACTGGCGGCGCTCCGAGTGGCCGATCACCGCGTAGGTGCACTTCAGCTTGGCCAGCATCGGGCCGGAGACCTCGCCGGTGTAGGCACCGCCGTCGTGCTGCGAGATGTCCTGCGAGCCGTACTTGATCTTCAGCTTGTCGCCGTCGACCAGGGTCTGCACCGAACGGAGGTCGGTGAACGGCACGAGCACGGCCACCTCGACCGACTCGTAGTCCTTGTCGGCCAGCGCGAAGGCCAGCTTCTGGGTGTGCTGGATGGCCTCGAGGTGGTTGAGGTTCATCTTCCAGTTGCCCGCCATCAGCGGGAGACGCTCAGTCATGCGAGATTCAGCCTTCCAGGGCGGTGAGACCGGGGAGCTGCTTGCCCTCCAGGTACTCCAGGCTCGCGCCACCGCCGGTCGAGATGTGCCCGAACTTCGTCTCGTCGAAGCCCAGGATGCGGACGGCCGCGGCGGAGTCCCCGCCACCGACCACGGAGAACGCGTCACTGTCGAGCAGGCCCTGCGCGACGGCCGCGGTGCCGGCGGCGAAGTCCGGGTGCTCGAAGACGCCCATCGGGCCGTTCCAGAACACCGTCTTCGCGTCGGCCAGCTTCTCCGCGAACAGCTTGCGGCTCTCCGGGCCGATGTCCAGGCCCAGCTGGTCGGCCGGGATCGCGTCCACGGCGACGACCGAGTGGGGGGCCGGGGCCTTGGTCTTGAGGTCCGGGAACCCGGTGGAGACCACGACGTCGGTCGGCAGGACGAACTCGACGCCCCGCTCCTTCGCCTCCGCCAGGTACCCCTGGACGGTCGGGATCTGGTCCTCCTGCAGCAGCGAGACGCCGACCTCGTGGCCCTGGGCCTTGAGGAAGGTGAACACCATGCCGCCGCCGATCAGGATCCGGTCGGCCTTCTTCAGCAGGTTCTCGATCACGCCGACCTTGTCGGAGACCTTGGAGCCGCCGAGCACCACCACGTACGGGCTCTCGACGTCCTCGGTGAGGCGCTTGAGCACGCCCACCTCGGTGGCGATCAGGTCGCCGACCGCGTGCGGCAGCAGCGCCGGCAGGTCGAACACCGAGGCGTGCTTGCGGTGCACCGCGCCGAAGCCGTCGCCCACGTAGAGGTCGGCCAGGGCGGCCAGCTGCTCGGCGAAGGCCCTGCGCTCGGCGTCGTCCTTGCTGGTCTCACCGGCGTTGAAGCGCAGGTTCTCGAGCAGCGTGACCTCGCCGTCGGCCAGGGCGGCGACGGTGGCCTTCGCGCTCTCGCCCACGGTGTCGGTCGCGAAGGCGACCGGCCTGCCGAGGATCTCACCGAGGCGGACGGCCACCGGCGCGAGGGAGAACTGCGGGTCCGGCGCGCCCTTGGGACGGCCGAGGTGGGAGGCGACGACGACCTTCGCGCCGCGCTCGACGAGCTTGGCGATGGTCGGGGCGACGGCACGGATCCGGCCGTCGTCGGTGATCGTGCCGTCGGAAAGCGGGACGTTGAGGTCCGCGCGGACGAACACGCGCTTACCGGCGACGTCCAGATCTTCGATGGTCTTCACGGTCTTCGGTCTCCTGGCGAGATGGTGGAGCAGGGGACGACACAACGTTGTGCCGTCCATGGGGAGTTGAGGGTGCGCAGACGGAGGGCCCGGTCGGCTTCGCACATGCCTTCCGGGCCCTCCCCCCTACTTCACGTCAGCTCCCGCTACGTCAGAGCCCGGCACCGACGAGGGTGGTCAGGTTGACGAGGCGGTTCGAGTAGCCCCACTCGTTGTCGTACCAGCCGAAGATCTTGACCTGGTTGCCCTGGGCCATCGTCAGCAGCGAGTCGAAGATCGTGGAGAACGGCGAGTTCACGATGTCGGAGGAGACAATCGGGTCCTCGGTGTACTGCAGGATGCCCTTGAGGGTGGTCTCCGAGGCCTTCTTGAAGGCCTCGTTGACCTCGGCGACGGTGACGTCGCGCTCCAGGGTGACGACCAGGTCGGTGATCGAACCGGTCGGGACCGGAACGCGCAGCGAGGTGCCGTCCAGCTTGCCCTTGAGCTCCGGCAGGACCAGCGCGGTCGCCTTGGCGGCACCGGTCGAGGTCGGGATGATGTTCAGGGCGGCGGCGCGGGCGCGACGCAGGTCCTTGTGCGGGAAGTCCAGGGTGACCTGGTCATTGGTGTACGCGTGGACCGTGGTCATCAGGCCCTTGACGATGCCGAAGCTCTCGTTCAGCACCTTGGCCAGCGGCGCCACACAGTTGGTGGTGCAGGAGGCGTTGGAGATGACGGTGTGCTTGTCACCGTCGTACTTGTCGTCGTTCACGCCCATGACGATGGTGATGTCCTCGTCGGTGGCGGGCGCGGAGATGATGACCTTCTTGGCGCCGGCCGCGACGTGCTTCTTCGCCGCCTCGGCCTTGGTGAAGATGCCGGTCGACTCGATGACGACGTCCGCGCCCAGCTCGCCCCAGGGGAGGTTGGCCGGGTCGCGCTCGGCGACGACCTTGAAGGTCTTGCCGTCGACGGTGATGCTGTCCGCGGTGTGCGACACCTCGCCCGGGAAGGTGCCCAGGATCGAGTCGTACTTGAGCAGGTGCGCCAGGGTCTTGGTGTCGGTCAGGTCATTGACACCGACGATCTCGATGTCCGCGCCCTGGGCCTGAACCGCACGGAAGAAGTTGCGGCCGATGCGGCCGAATCCGTTGATGCCTACCCGGATCGTCACGAACCGATCTCCTCGTTAGGTACGCCGGACGCTATGCCGACGGGGTGGAATTTTGGGATGTCCCCGACCGCCTATGACCCTACCCCTCCGAGGCCGGGTAGAGCACATCAGGCGGCTGCGCAACCCCTGGCGTGGCGCGTGTTCACAACAATCCGGGTCGTCCGGCCTTGCCCTCCCGGGCAGTTGGTCCCGACCCCGTCCGGGACCCTCGGCAGGGGCCCCGTCCCACCCTCCGGACACGGCTCCGCCGGTGCCCGCGGAAGCGGACACCGGCGGAGGGGGAAGCACCGGGCGGGACCGTCGGAACGGCGACGGCCGGCGTCAGTCGACGGCCGTCAGTTGAGGGCCATCTCGTCGGTGAGGTTGGCCTCGGTGCTCGGCAGGCCGAGCTCGGAGGCGCGCTTGTCGGCCATCGCCAGCAGTCGGCGGATCCGGCCGGCCACCGCGTCCTTGGTCAGCGGCGGGTCGGCGAGCGCGCCCAGCTCCTCCAGCGAGGCCTGCTTGTGCTGCATCCGCAGCTGGCCGGCGGCGGCCAGGTGCTCGGGCACCTCGTCGCCGAGGATCTCCAGCGCGCGCTGCACCCGGGCGCCCGCCGCCACCGCGGCCCGGGCCGAGCGGCGCAGGTTGGCGTCGTCGAAGTTGGCCAGCCGGTTGGCGGTGGCCCGCACCTCGCGCCGCATCCGGCGCTCCTCCCAGGCCAGCACCGACTCGTGCGCGCCGAGCCGGGTGAGCAGCGCGCCGATCGCGTCGCCGTCGCGGATCACCACCCGGTCGACCCCGCGCACCTCGCGGGCCTTGGCCGGGATGCCGAGCCGGCGGGCGGCGCCGACCAGGGCGAGGGCGGCCTCCGAGCCGGGGCAGGTGATCTCCAGCGAGGACGAGCGGCCGGGCTCGGTGAGCGAGCCGTGCGCCAGGAACGCCCCGCGCCAGGCCGCCTCGGCGTCGCAGGTGGCGCCGGAGACCACGGCCGGGGGCAGGCCGCGGATCGGGCGGCCTCGGCCGTCCACGAGGCCGGTCTGGCGCGCGAGCAGTTCGCCGTCCTTGACCACCCGGACCACGTACCGGCTGCCGCGCCGCAGGCCGCCGGGGGCCATCACGACCAGGTCCGAGGAGTGTCCGAAGATCTCCAGCAGGTCCTTGCGCAGACGCCGGGCGGCGGCTCCGGTGTCGAGCTCCGCCTCGATCACGATCCGGCCGCTCACGATGTGCAGCCCGCCCGCGAACCGCAGGATCGCCGACACCTCCGCCTTGCGGCAGCAGGCCCGGGTGACCGGGAGCCGGCTGATTTCGTCCTTCACCGCTGGAGTCATCGCCATGGCCCGATCCTTCCATGTGTCCGGAAAATCCGGTCGTACGCGGCTGCCAAGAGCTCCGGGTCGTGTCGCGGCGTGCCGTCGGTACGGGCGACCCGGCCGAGCACCAGGGCCGCTCCCATCCGCTCGGCGGCCTTTTCCAGTCCGGCCAGGTCCGCCTGGCCGAAGGCGCCGCCGGTGACGGCGCGCTCATCCACCAGGATCGCATCCACCGCGAGGGACGGAGCGTGGTCGGCGATGACCTCCAGGTGACGCTGCGGGGTGAAGCCCTCCGTCTCGCCGGGCTGCGGGGCCAGGTTCAGGGTGAGCAGGCGGCGGGCGCGGGTCTCCACGAGCGCCTTGGCCAGCTCGGGCACCAGCAGGTGCGGCAGCACGCTGGTGAACCAGGAGCCGGGGCCGAGCACCACCCAGTCCGCCTCGCGGACGGCGGTGACCGCCTCCGGCACGGCGGGCGGCTCGTCCGGCAGGAGCCGGACGGACTGCACGGTTCCGGGGGTGACCGCGACATTGGCCTGGCCGCGGACGGCGGCCAGCTCGGCCGGGAAGGCCGGGTCGTGGCCGCGGACGACCGCCTCGATGTCCAGCGGTACCGCCGACATCGGCAGCACCCGGCCCTGCACGTTGAGCAGCCGGCCGACCCAGTCCAGGGCGGCGACCGGGTCGCCGAGCTTCTCCCAGAGCGCGACGATCAGCAGGTTGCCGACGGCGTGGCCGCCCAGCTCGCCGGTGCCGGTGAAGCGCTGCTGGATCACCTCGGACCAGGTGCGGCCCCAGTCGTCGTCGCCGCAGAGCGCGGCGAGCGCCTTGCGCAGGTCGCCGGGGGGCAGGACCCCGAGTTCCTCGCGCAGCCGGCCGCTGGAGCCGCCGTCGTCGGCGACGGTGACCACGGCGGTGAGGTCGGTGGTGAGCCGGCGCAGCGCGGACAGCGAGGCGGACAGGCCCTGGCCGCCGCCGAGCGCGGTGATCCGCGGGGCCTGGTTGGTCCTGGCCGCCTGGCTGGTCCGCGGCGCCGGATGGGGACGGGACGGGCCGGTGCGGGCCGACCCGGAGCGGGACCGGCCGGTCACGATGGACCGGGCCGTGGCCCCACTCCGGTCGGCGGTCCTGTTCTGGAACTGCCGCCCGGGCACGTATCCCGTCACACCTACCTCGCGTTCCTGTTGCCCGCCGCCGGCCTCCGCCGGCGGCCCGGCAGGGCGAGGCGGCTACTCCCGTCCCATGTCACGGTGGACGAGCACCGTTTCCACACCGTCGGCGATGAGACGCTTCGTCAGGCGCTCGGACATCGCGACGCTGCGGTGCTTGCCACCGGTGCAGCCTACGGCAAGGGTCATGTAACGCTTCCCTTCGCGACGATAGCCCTCGGTGATGATGCGCAGCAGCTCGGCGTAGCCGTTGAGGAACTCGTTGGCCCCGGGCTGCTGGAAGACGTAGTCGGCGACGTCCGCGTCGGTGCCGGTACGGGCCCGCAGTTCGGGCACCCAGTGCGGGTTGGGCAGGAAGCGGCAGTCCACCACGAGGTCGGCGTCGACCGGCAGGCCGTACTTGAAGCCGAAGGACATCACGGTGGCGCGCAGCTCGGGCTCGTCGTGGTCGGCGAACTGGGCGTCGAGCTTGGCCCGCAGCTGGTGGACGTTGAGGTTGGAGGTGTCGATCACCAGGTCGGCCTCGCCGCGCAGCTCGCGCAGCAGGTCGCGCTCCAGGGCGATGCCGTCGACGATCCGGCCGTCGGCCTGCAGCGGGTGCGGGCGGCGGACGCTCTCGAAGCGGCGCACCAGCGCCTCGTCGGAGGAGTCCAGGAAGACGACGCGCAGCCGCACGCCGCGCTTCTCCAGCTCGTCCAGCGAGGTCAGCAGGTCGTCGAAGAACTGCCGGCCGCGGACGTCCACCACGGCGCCGATCCGGGCGACGTTGCCCTGGGAGCGGGCGCCGAGGTCGACCATGGTGGGGATGAGGGCCGGCGGCAGGTTGTCCACCACGAACCAGCCCAGGTCCTCCAGGCACTTGGCGGCGGTGGAGCGGCCCGCTCCGGACATGCCGGAGATGATCACCAGCTCCGGGGTGTTCTCGCCGCCGGCCTCGGGCCTGGCGGTCCCGCCGTAATCGGACACGGTCACTTCGGTTCCCCGCTCTCGGTGGTTCTGCTGTGGGAAACGCGCGTCGCGCGGGCGTGCTTCCCCGGCTCACTCGGACGAGTGGGTTCGGGGCGCGCCGGCTGACGGGCGGCGTCGGCCGTCATGGCGTCTCCTGGATGGGTGCGGTCTCGGGCTCGGGCGCCGCGGGCGCCGGCTCTTCGGCGCCGTCCTCGATGATCTCGCCCGTGGCGGTGTTCACGGCGGGTGCGGCAGGTGTACGGGACGACAACGCCGCCGCAACGGTCTCCGCAGTCCGGCGGCCGATGCCGGGGACGGCGCAGAGTTCGTCGACGGTGGCCGCCCGGAGCTTCTTCAGCGAGCCGAAGTGCTTGAGCAGCGCCTGACGGCGAGTCTCGCCGAGGCCGGGGACGGAGTCCAGTTCTCCGGCGGTGAGTCGCTTGGAACGCTTGCCGCGCTGGTAGGTGATCGCGAAGCGGTGGGCCTCGTCGCGGACCCGCTGGAGCAGGTAGAGGCCCTCGCTGCTGCGCGGGAGCACGACCGGGTCGTCCTCGCCGGGCAGCCAGACCTCCTCCAGGCGCTTGGCCAGCCCGCACAGGGCGACGTCGTCGATGCCGAGTTCGTCCAGGGCCCGCCGGGCGGCGGCGACCTGGGGCAGGCCGCCGTCGACGACGAGCAGTTGGGGCGGGTAGGCGAAGCGCTTGGGGCGGCCGTCCTCGGTGCGCGGCCCGTCCTCGGGGTGCCGGCCGTCCTCCGGCGTCTCCGGCTCCTCGGGGACGGCCCACTCGCCGGTCTGCTCGCGCTCCTGGAGGTAGCGGCGGAAGCGGCGGCTGATCACCTCGTGCATCGAGCGGACGTCGTCCTGGCCCTCGAAGCCCTTGATCTGGAAGCGGCGGTACTCGCTCTTGCGGGCCAGGCCGTCCTCGAAGACGACCATCGAGGCGACCACGTCCTCGCCCTGGAGGTGGGAGATGTCGAAGCACTCGATGCGCAGCGGGACGCTGTCGAGTTCGAGCGCCTCGGCGATCTCCTGGAGGGCGCGGCTGCGGGTGGTGAGGTCGGAGGCGCGCTTGGTCTTGTGCAGCGCGAGCGCCTGCTGGGCGTTGCGCTGCACGGTGGCCATGAGGTCCTTCTTGTCGCCGCGCTGCGGGATGCGCAGGTCGACCTGGGCGCCGCGCAGGCCGCTCAGCCAGTCGCGCGCCGGCTCGACGGGATCGGGCAGCGCGGGCACGAGCACCTCGCGGGGGACGGACTCGCTGCCGCCGCCGTAGAGCTGCTGGAGGGCGTGCTCGACCAGGCCGGCGGTGTCGACGTCCTCGACCTTGTCGGTGACCCAGCCGCGCTGGCCGCGGACCCGGCCGCCGCGGACGTGGAAGATCTGGACGGCGGCCTCCAGTTCGTCCTCGGCGACGGCGAGCAGGTCGGCGTCGGTGGCGTCGGCGAGGACGATGGCGTTCTTCTCCATGGCCCGCTTGAGCGCGCCGATGTCGTCGCGCAGCCGGGCCGCCTTCTCGTACTCCAGGTCGGCGGCGGCCTCCTGCATCTCGGTCTCCAGCCGGCGCAGGTAGTTGCCGGTGCGTCCGGCCATGAAGTCGCAGAAGTCCTCGGCGAGGGCGCGGTGCTCCTCGGCCGAGACCCGGCCGACGCAGGGTGCGGCGCACTTGCCGATGTAGCCGAGCAGGCAGGGGCGGCCGACCTGGCGGGCGCGCTTGAAGACGCCGTTGGAGCAGGTGCGGACGGGGAAGACGCGCAGCAGCAGGTCGACGGTCTCGCGGATCGCCCAGGCGTGGCCGTAGGGGCCGAAGTAGCGCACGCCCTTCTTGTGCGCGCCGCGCATCACCTGGACCCGCGGGTACTCCTCGTCGAGGGTGACGGCGAGTTCCGGATAGCTCTTGTCGTCGCGGTACTTGACGTTGAACCGGGGGTCGAACTCCTTGATCCAGGAGTACTCCAGCTGGAGCGCCTCGACCTCGGTGGCGACGACGGTCCACTCCACCGAGGCGGCGGTGGTGACCATGGTGGCGGTGCGCGGGTGCAGCCCGGCGAGGTCCTGGAAGTAGGAGGAGAGCCGGGGCCGCAGGCTCTTGGCCTTGCCGACGTAGATGACCCGCCCGTGGGCGTCGCGGAACTTGTAGACACCGGGCGAGGCGGGGATCGCACCCGGCGCCGGGCGGTAGGTGGACGGGTCAGCCATGGGTCCACCGTACCGACTCGGGCCGGGGGCGCGTGCGGGAGATCAACTGCTTCAGCGGGGGGTCACCTTGAGGTTGCCGCCCTCGACCGCCACGGTGTACTCGGGCAGCGGGGTCGGGGCCGGACCGTCCAGCACGGCGCCGTCGGTGATGCCGAACAGGCTGCCGTGACAGGGGCATTGGATCTTCTGGTTCTTGACCTGGTCGACGATGCAGCCGGCGTGGGTGCACTTGGCGCTGAACGCCTTGTACTGGCCCTCGCTGGGCTGGGTGACGACGATCTTCTTCTCGCGGTAGACGGTGCCGCCGCCGACCGGGACGGCGGAGGCGGGGCCGACGTCGACCGGGGTCTTGGCGGTGGAACCGGCGCCGGAGTCGGAGGCGGAGGAGGAGCAGCCGGAGACGGCGAGGGTGCCGCCGGCGGCGAGGACGGCCGCGGCTCCGCAGAGCAGGGTGCGGCGGGTGGGGGCGGGGCCTTCGGGGGCCTGGCTCTCGGGGGCCTCGGACATGGCGGGGAGCTCCTGGTTCGACGGCGGCGCCGCGGCTGCGGGCCGCCCGGAAGTCTATGCGTCCTCATCCGCCCGCCCCCGGGGGTGCCGGGGGCGGGCGGATGAGGGCGGATGCGGGCGCGGCGGGTTCCGGGCGCCGTGCGCTACTTGCGCGCCGCCGTGGCGCGCTTGGCGGGGGCCTTCGCCTTGGCCGGCGTCTTCGCCGCGGCCTTGGCCGGGGCCTTCGCCCGGGCCGGGGCCTTGGCCTTGGCCGGGGTGACCGGTGCGTCGGCGAAGTTGCCGGGCAGGATGTCGCGCAGGAACTTGCCGGTGTGGCTCTCCGCGACGGCGGCGATCTCCTCGGGGGTGCCCTCGGCGACCACGGTGCCGCCGCCGGAGCCGCCCTCGGGGCCCATGTCGACGATCCAGTCGGCGGTCTTGATGACGTCGAGGTTGTGCTCGATGACGATCACCGTGTTGCCCTTGTCCACCAGGCCGGTGAGCACCTTGATGAGCTTGCTGATGTCCTCGAAGTGCAGACCGGTGGTGGGCTCGTCCAGCACGTAGACGGTCCGGCCGGTGGAGCGCTTCTGCAGCTCGGAGGCGAGCTTGACGCGCTGGGCCTCGCCGCCGGAGAGGGTGGGCGCGGACTGGCCGAGGCGGACGTAGCCGAGGCCGACGTCGTTGAGCGTCCGCAGGTGGCGGGCGATCGCCGGGACGGCCTCGAAGAAGCCGAGCGCCTCCTCGATCGGCATGTCCAGCACCTCGGCGATGGACTTGCCCTTGTAGTGGACCTCCAGCGTCTCCCGGTTGTACCGGGCGCCGTGGCAGACCTCGCACGGCACGTAGACGTCCGGCAGGAAGTTCATCTCGATCTTGATGGTGCCGTCGCCGGAGCAGTTCTCGCAGCGGCCGCCCTTGACGTTGAACGAGAACCGGCCCGGCAGGTAGCCGCGGACCTTGGCCTCCTGGGTCTCCGCGAAGAGCCGCCGGACGTGGTCGAACACGCCGGTGTAGGTGGCCGGGTTGGAGCGCGGGGTGCGGCCGATCGGCGACTGGTCGACGTGCACCACCTTGTCCACCAGATCGGTGCCGGTGATCCGGGTGTGCCGGCCGGGCACCGTGCGGGCGCCGTTCAGCTCCCGGGCGAGGTGGGTGTAGAGGATGTCGTTGACCAGGGTGGACTTGCCCGAGCCGGAGACGCCGGTGATCGCGGTGAAGGTGCCCAGCGGGAAACCGACCGTGACGTCCTTGAGGTTGTGCTCGCGGGCGCCGTGCACCGTGAGCTGGCGCTTCCTGTCACGCGCGCGCCGCTCCTGCGGGATCGGGATGAAGCGCTTGCCGGAGAGGTACTGGCCGGTCAGCGACTCCTTGTTGCCGAGCAGCTGCTTCAGCGAGCCGGAGTGCACCACCTTGCCGCCGTGCTCGCCGGCGCCGGGGCCGATGTCGACCACCCAGTCGGCCATCTTGATGGTGTCCTCGTCGTGCTCGACGACGATCAGCGTGTTGCCGATGTCGCGCAGCCGCACGAGGGTCTCGATCAGCCGGTGGTTGTCGCGCTGGTGCAGGCCGATGGACGGCTCGTCCAGCACGTAGAGCACGCCGACCAGGCCGGAGCCGATCTGGGTGGCGAGCCGGATGCGCTGGGCCTCGCCGCCGGAGAGCGTGCCGGCCGCGCGGTCCAGCGAGAGGTAGTCCAGGCCGACGTCGACCAGGAAGCGCAGCCGCTCGTTGACCTCCTTGAGGACGCGCTCGGCGATCTGCTTGTCCCGGGCGTTCAGCTTCATCGCGCCGAGGAAGTCCGAGCAGTCGCTGATCGACATCGAGGAGACGTCGGCGATCGAGCGGTCCTCGACGGTGACCGCGAGCACCACCGGCTTGAGCCGGGTGCCCCGGCAGGTCGGGCAGGGCACCTCGCGCATGTAGCCCTCGAAGCGCTCGCGGCTGGAGTCGCTCTCGGCCTCCTGGTGGCGGCGCTGGATGAACGGCACCGCGCCCTCGAAGCCGGTGCTGTAGGAGCGGTCGCGCCCGTAGCGGTTGCGGTAGCGGACCTGCACCTGGTGCTTGTGCCCGTACAGCAGCGCCTTCTTGGCGCGGGCCGGCAGCCCGGCCCAGGGGATGTCGGTGCGGAAGCCCAGCTCGCCGGCGAGGGCGTCGATCAGCCGCTGGAAGTACTCCTTGGTGTGGCCGCCGGACCACGGGTGGATGGCGCCCTCGTCCAGCGAGCGCTCCTCGTCGGGCACCACCAGCTCCGGGTCCACCTCCATCCGGTTGCCGAGGCCGGAGCAGTCCGGGCAGGCGCCGAACGGCGAGTTGAAGGAGAACGAGCGCGGCTCCAGCTCCTCGAACGACACGTCGTCGTAGGGGCAGTAGAGGTGCTCGGAGTACATCCGCTCGCGCTCGGGGTCGTCCTCGGGGAGGTCGACGAAGTCGAGCACGACCATGCCGCCGCTCAGCCGCAGGGCGGTCTCCACCGAGTCGGTCAGTCGGCGCTTGGCGCTCTCCTTGACGGTGAGGCGGTCGATCACCACCTCGACGGTGTGCTTCTCCTGCTTCTTGAGCTTGGGCGGCTCGGCGAGCTGGACCGTCTCGCCGTCCACCCGGGCGCGGGCGTAGCCCTTGGACTGGAGGTCGGCGAAGAGGTCGACGAACTCGCCCTTGCGCTCCCGGACCACCGGGCTGAGCACCTGGAAGCGGGTGCCCTCGGCGAGTTCGAGCACCTTGTCGACGACGGCCTGCGGGGACTGCTTGGCGATCGGGCGCCCGCAGTGCGGGCAGTGCGGCTTGCCGATCCGGGCGAACAGCAGGCGGAGGTAGTCGTAGACCTCGGTGATGGTGCCGACGGTCGACCGCGGGTTGCGGTTGGTGGACTTCTGGTCGATCGAGACGGCCGGGGAGAGGCCCTCGATGAAGTCCACGTCGGGCTTGTCCATCTGGCCGAGGAACTGGCGGGCGTAGGAGGACAGCGACTCGACGTAGCGGCGCTGGCCCTCGGCGAAGATGGTGTCGAAGGCGAGCGAGGACTTGCCGGAGCCGGAGAGGCCCGTGAAGACGATGAGGGAGTCGCGGGGCAGGTCGAGCGAGACGTTCTTGAGGTTGTGCTCGCGAGCACCGCGGACGATGAGGCGGTCGGCCACTGCTTCTGGCGCCTTTCTCCGGGGCGAGAGGGCTGGGGGAAACGAAGGTGTGCTTCTTCCAGGATGCGGCAGCCAGCCTACTAGCTCACGCGTTCGATTAACGACCTTGTCCAGCCGGGTC
Organism: Kitasatospora sp. NPDC004723; assembly: GCF_040609255.1. Lineage (NCBI taxonomy): Bacteria > Bacillati > Actinomycetota > Actinomycetes > Kitasatosporales > Streptomycetaceae > Kitasatospora > Kitasatospora sp. NPDC004723. The sequence goes on from NZ_JBEXJT010000026.1 coordinate 72,159, forward strand.
CACCCGAACGAGTGAGGACGGCTTGCGGAGCCTTGCCGTGCGGTTCGCAAAAGCCCCTGCTCAGCGCCGGGGAACGGGGGTAGCGTCGTCCCCGGCGTCCCCGGCGTCGCCCCCTTCAACGAGCGGAGCCCCGTGCGGGCAACGCGCCGTCCCCACGGAAGGCCGATCCATGACCGACCCGCAGTCCGCCGCAGCCCGCTCCGTCGCGGCCCCCTCCTCCGCCGCCGCCCGCGCCGCGCGCAACCTGGCGCTCGTCGAGGAGAGCACCCGGCACCTGCTGCACACCGTCGCCGAGCTCGGGCCCGACGCCGTCGCCGAGCCCTCCGCCCTGCCCGGCTGGACCCGCGGCCACGTCCTGGCCCACCTCGCCCGCAACGCCGACTCCCTGGTCAACCTGCTGGACGGCGCGCGCACCGGCACCGACATCCCCCAGTACCCGAACGAGGAGGCCCGCGACCTGGGCATCGAGGAGGGCGCGCCCCGCCCGGCCGACGTCCAGCTCGCCGACCTGAGCGCCACCGGCGGGCACTTCACCGCGGCCGCCGCCCTGCTGCCCGCCGATGCCTGGGCCGCCGAGGTCCGGCACCGCCAGGGCTACCGCTTCCCCGCGTACGAGATCCCCTGGAGGCGCCTGATGGAGGTCGAGTACCACCACGTCGACCTGGACGCCGGCTACACCCCCGCGCACTGGCCGGCCGAGTTCGCCGCCGCCGAGTTCCGCCGGCTCGCCGGCAAGCTGTCCGGCGCCGACCTGCCCGCCGTCGAGCTGTTCGCCGACGACACCGCCGAGCGCGCCGTGATCGGCACCGGCGTCCCCGCCCTGACCGTCGAGGGCCCGGTCCGCGCCCTGCTCGCCTGGCTCTCCGGCCGCGCCGACGGCGACGGCCTGCGCCGCACCCCCGACACCGCACTGCCCACCCTCCCCCCGCTGGGCTGAGCGGCCCGCCAGGCGCGAGGATGACCTCGAACCCTGTAGCCCGACAAGGAGCGGACGGATGACGTACCACGGAGCGGTCAAGGTCGGCGGGCCGCCGGACGTGCGCGAGCTGGCGCATCTGATCATCACCAAGGTGGCGGTCGGCCCCTACGACAACAACGCCTACCTGCTGCGCTGCCGCGACACCGACGAGCAGCTGCTGATCGACGCCGCGGCGGACGCACCGGTGCTGTTGGAGACGGTCGGCGAGAACCTGGCCACCGTCGTCACCACCCACCGGCACCGCGACCACTGGAACGCGCTGGCCGAGGTGGTCGCCGCCACCGGCGCCCGCACCGCGGCCGGCGAGCACGACGCGGAGGGCATCGACGTCCCCACCGCGCTGCCGCTCGCCGACGGCGACACCCTCGCCGTGGGCCGCTGCGCGCTGACCGTCCGGCACCTGGTCGGCCACACCCCCGGGGCGATCGTGCTGGTCTACGACGACCCGCAGGGCCACCCGCACGTCTTCACCGGCGACTGCCTGTTCCCCGGCGGGGTCGGCAACACCTGGGGCGACCGGACGGCCTTCGAGAGCCTCTTCCGGGACGTCAACGAGAAGATCTTCGACGCCCTCCCGGACGAGGCCTGGGTCTACCCCGGCCACGGCAACGACACCACCCTCGGCACCGAGCGCCCCCACCTCGCCGAGTGGCGCGAGCGCGGCTGGTAGCCCCCGGACGCACAAGGGGCGGGCCCGCGACCACTGCTCGGTCGCGGGCCCGCCCGGTTCGGGGGGTGGGGGGGGTCAGGCGTCCAGCTTCTGGGGCTCGCCCTGCTCGGCCAGGGCTGCCTTCCTGGAGGCCATCAGGCTGGTCACGGTGGTGACGGCGAGCACGACCACGATGAAGCCCAGCGAGAACGGGATGCCGATCTCCGGCACGTGCACGCCCTGCTCGTGCAGCGCGTGCAGCACCAGCTTCACGCCGATGAAGCCGAGGATCACCGACAGGCCGTACGAGAGGTGGACCAGCTTCTTCAGCAGGCCGCCGATCAGGAAGTACAGCTGGCGCAGGCCCATGAGGGCGAAGGCGTTGGCGGTGAAGACGATGTACGGGTCCTGGGTCAGGCCGAAGATCGCCGGGATCGAGTCCAGCGCGAACAGCACGTCGGTGGTGCCGATCGCCAGCATGACGATCAGCATCGGGGTCATCAGCCGGCGGCCGTTCTCCCGGATGAAGAGCTTGGTGCCGTGGTACTTGTCGGTCGACGGGAAGCGCTTCTCGATCGACTTGAGGAGGCGGTTCTCCTCGAACTCCTCGTCCTCCTCGTCGGCCCGCGCCTCCTTGATCAGCTTCCAGGCCGTCCAGATGAGGAAGCCGCCGAAGATGAAGAACACCCAGGAGAACTGGGCGACCAGCGCGGCGCCGCCGGCGATGAAGACCGCACGCAGCACCAGCGCGATGATCACACCGAACATCAGCACACGCTGCTGGTAGATCTTCGGCACCGCGAACTTGCCCATGATCAGGATGAAGACGAAGAGGTTGTCGACACTGAGCGACTTCTCGGTGATGTAGCCGGCGAAGAACTCACCGGCCGGCGTCGAGCCGGAGTGCCACCAGAGGAAACCGCCGAAGATCGCCGCCAGCACCACCCAGACCGTGGTCCAGATGCCGGCTTCCTTGATCGACACCTCGTGCGGCTTGCGGCCGCCGATGAAGAAATCGGCCACGATCAGGGCCAACAGCACCGCGATGGTGCCGACCCAAAGGCTTACGGAAACGTCCACTACTGCTCCTCCGGCAGGTAGGCGAGACAGTCATCGTCACTTGCCGGAGGTCTCTTCCGCCCGTCGGACGCGCGCCGGCGCACCCGCGGACCAGCGCCCCGGGGCGCCGCGACGGGCGCCCGTGATGACGGGACGACTGCGTGGGAATACTCCCCTCCGCTGCAAGAAGGGTAACAGCATCCCCAAAGAAAGGTAAAGAAGGTAAAGACCCGTCAGGGCCGCGACCGCGGAAGGGCCACCGCAGAGGTCAGAGGAACGGCTCGATGGCCGGCAGCAGGTCCTGGAAGGTCCGCCCCTTGGCCGGGGCGCCGATCGCCTGCATCTCCCAGCCGCCGTTGCCGTCCCGGAACACCTTCGCCATGACCTGGCCGGTGTGCGGGCCGCCGCCGGTCAGCTCGTAGCGGGCCAGCTCCAGCCCGGTCGACTCGTCCACCAGCCGGCAGTGCGCGTTCTGCACCTCGGCGAAGGTCTGCCCGGTGTACGAGCTGACCGTGAACACCACCTGGGTGATCTGCGGCGGCACGTGCACCAGGTCCACCAGGATCGACTCGTCGTCCTCCCCCGCGCCGGACCCGCCGACCAGGTTGTCCCCGGTGTGCCGCACCGAGCCGTCGGCGCTCTGCAGGTGCTGGAAGAACACCACGTCGGACGGGGTCCGCTCCTCGTACAGCAGCGCCGAGGCGTCCAGGTCGATCTGCCGGGTCCGGCTGCCGAACAGGCCCCGCCGGGGCGCCGCCTTCCAGCCCAGGCCCATCCGGACGATGGTGAGCGTCTCCCCCGGCCCCTTCTGCAGACTGACCCGCTGGCCCTTGGCAAGGTTCACCGACACGGCGCATGTCCTCTCTGCCCGGCCGCGCGGGCACCCGCGCCGGCTCCACGGTGGAACACCCCGTTGCCGTCCCCCGGCTGAGGCCCCCTCTTCCGGCCCGCCCGTCCCGGAGCGGCGCCGCAGGCCAGCCTAGGCCCTGCGGTCGGGCGAGCTGTCCGCCCTGTACCCGTTTGTGGCAGGGCTGAGACACCGCCGGGCTTGACCGGGGACGTCACCGGCCGGGCCCGGCGGGCACCGTCGTGGAAGGGGGCGCGGAAGGGAGTGCGGAAGGGGCCGCGAGCCGTTCCGGGGCCGCTACGCGATACCGGCCTCGCGCATCTGCCGCAGCTCCTTCTTCAGCTCCTTGACCTCGTCGCGCAGCCGGGCCGCCACCTCGAACTGAAGGTCGACCGCGGCGGCGTGCATCCGCTCCGTCATCGACTGGATCAGTTCGGCCAGCTCGGCCGCCGGCAGCGACTTCGCCGGCTTGCGCTCGGCGCCCAGCGCCGGCACCGGGGCCTTGCCGCCCTTGCCGCCGCCCGAACCGCGGTAGCCGCTGGACAGCAGCTCGCCGGTGTCCACGTCCTCGCGGGCGAGGGTGTCCAGGATGTCGCCGATCTTCTTGCGCAGCGGCTGCGGGTCGATCCCGTGCTTCTTGTTGTACGCCTGCTGCACCTCCCGGCGGCGGTTGGTCTCCTCGATCGCCTTCTCCATGGCCGCGGTGATCCGGTCCGCGTACATGTGCACCTGGCCGGAGACGTTGCGGGCGGCGCGGCCGATGGTCTGGATCAGCGAGGTGCCGGAGCGCAGGAAGCCCTCCTTGTCCGCGTCCAGGATCGCCACCAGCGAGACCTCCGGGAGGTCCAGGCCCTCACGGAGCAGGTTGATGCCGACCAGCACGTCGTACTCGCCGGCCCGCAGCTCGCGCAGCAGCTCCACCCGGCGCAGCGTGTCGATGTCGCTGTGCAGGTACCGCACCCGGATGTCCAGGCCGAGCATGTAGTCGGTGAGGTCCTCGGCCATCTTCTTGGTGAGCGTGGTGACCAGGACGCGCTCGTCCTTCTCCACCCGCTTGCGGACCTCGTGCACCAGGTCGTCGATCTGGCCCTCGGTCGGCTTGACGATCACCTCGGGGTCGATCAGACCGGTCGGGCGGATGATCTGCTCGACCTGGCCGTCGCCGCGCGACAGCTCGTACGCGCCCGGGGTCGCCGACAGGTAGACGGTCTGGCCGATCCGCTCCAGGAACTCCTCCCACTTCAGCGGGCGGTTGTCCATCGCGGACGGCAGCCGGAAGCCGTGCTCGACCAGGGTGCGCTTGCGCGAGGCGTCGCCCTCGTACATCGCGCCGATCTGCGGGACGGTGACGTGCGACTCGTCGATCACCAGGAGGAAGTCCTCCGGGAAGTAGTCGAGCAGGGTGTTCGGCGGGGAGCCGGGCTCGCGGCCGTCGAAGTGCATCGAGTAGTTCTCGACGCCGGAGCAGGTGCCGATCTGGCGGAGCATCTCGATGTCGTAGGTGGTGCGCATGCGCAGCCGCTGGGCCTCCAGCAGCTTGCCCTGCTTCTCCATCCGGGCGAGGGTCTCCTCCAGCTCCTTCTCGATGCCGTTGACCGCGCGCTCCATCCGCTCCGGGCCCGCCACGTAGTGCGAGGCCGGGAAGACGTACACCGAGTCGTCCTGGCTGATGATCTCGCCGGTGAGCGGGTGCAGCGTGTACAGCGCCTCGATCTCGTCGCCGAACATCTCGATCCGGACGGCCAGTTCCTCGTAGACCGGGAAGATCTCGATGGTGTCGCCGCGCACCCGGAAGGTACCGCGGGTGAAGGCGAGGTCGTTGCGGGTGTACTGGATGTCGACGAAGCGCCGGAGCAGGACGTCCCGGTCGATCTCCTCGCCGACCTTCAGCCGCACCATCCGGTCCACGTACTCCTGCGGCGTACCGAGGCCGTAGATGCAGGAGACGGACGCGACCACGACCACGTCCCGGCGGGTGAGCAGCGAGTTGGTCGCCGAGTGGCGCAGCCGCTCGACCTCCTCGTTGATCGAGGAGTCCTTCTCGATGTAGGTGTCCGTCTGCGGGACGTACGCCTCGGGCTGGTAGTAGTCGTAGTACGAGACGAAGTACTCGACCGCGTTGTTCGGCAGCAGCTCGCGGAACTCGTTCGCCAGCTGCGCGGCCAGCGTCTTGTTCGGCGCCATCACCAGGGTGGGCCGCTGCAGCTTCTCGATCATCCAGGCCGTGGTGGCCGACTTGCCGGTACCGGTGGCACCGAGCAGGACGACGTCCTTCTCCCCGCCCCGGATCCGCCGCTCCAGCTCCGCGATCGCCGCCGGCTGGTCACCGTTGGGCTGGTAGGGACTGACGACCTCGAAGGGCGTCACTGACCGCTCAATACTCGTGATGGGTCGCACGCCTCCACCGTACGACCCACCACCGACAACCGAGCACCGATCACTCAGGCCGCGTGGGCCTCGAACCTGATGGCGGGCTCCCCCGCCGGGTCGATGCGGACCGCCGAGTCGAAGGCGGCGGCCAGCCGCTCGATCAGCGGCAGGGTGGGGTCGACCCCGCTTTGCCACGGGGAGAAACGCCCGGCCAGGAAGCAGGTCACGCCCTCAGTTCCGGGCGCTGTCCCGGGCGAGGGCGACCAGGCGGGAGATGGCGCGCAGGTACTTCTTGCGGTAGCCGCCGCGGAGCATCTCCTCGGGGAAGACCCGGTCGAAGGGGAGGCCGGAGGCGGTGATGGGGAGTTCGCGGTCGTACATGCGGTCGGCGAGGACGACCAGGCGCAGGGCGGTGGACTGGTCGTCGACCTGGCGCACGTCGCGCAGGCAGACGGCGGTGACGTCGTCCAGCAGGGCGCCGTAGCGGCTGGGGTGGACGGCGGCGAGGTGGGCGAGCAGGGCGTCGAAGTCGTCGAGGGAGGCGCCCGGGGTGCGGGCGGCGACGGCGTCGACCTCGGCGGGCCGGTAGGGCGGCGGGGCGTCCGGCAGGCCGCGGTGGCGGTAGTCCTGGCCGTCGATCCGCATCGGGCGGAAGTGCGCGGACAGGCCCTGGATCTCGCGCAGGAAGTCGGCGGCGGCGAAGCGGCCCTCGCCGAGCTTCTCCGGCAGGGTGTTGGAGGTGGCGCAGAGCTTGACGCCGTTCTCCACCAGGCGGCCGAGCAGGGTGGAGACCAGGACGGTGTCGCCCGGGTCGTCGAGCTCGAACTCGTCGATGCAGAGCAGCTTGTGCCCGGACAGGGTCTGTACGGCCTGCTGGAAGCCGAGCGCGCCGACCAGGTTGGTCAGCTCGACGAAGGTGCCGAAGGCCTTGGGGCCGGGGGCCGCGTGCCAGAGCGAGGCGAGCAGGTGGGTCTTGCCGACGCCGTAGCCGCCGTCCAGGTAGATGCCGGCCGGGCCGGCCGGGGCCGGGGCGGAGCGGCGGAACCAGCTGCGCTTGGGGGCGGAACCGTTTCCGCTGTTGAGCGTGCCGGCGAACTCCTCCAGGACCTGCACGGCCTCGTACTGGCTGGGCTGGGCCTGGTCCGGGATGTACGTCCCGAAGCTCACGTCGGAGAAGCGCGGCGGCGGCACCATCTCGGCGACCAGGCGCTCGGCGGGGACGACGGGGCGCCGGGCGGTGAGGGCTATCGGCGCGGTCGCGGTGGCGGGGCGGGAAGGTGCGGACACGGTGATAAAGGGTACGCCTGGTCGGGAGGCCCCCGGGACGAGCACCCGGTGCAGCTCCCGGTGGAAGACTGGGGGCATGCAACAGCTGATCAGCCCGGTGGCGGAGACCTTCGACGACCCGAGTTCGCTGGAGGCGCTGGCCGCCGTCTACGCGTACCCCGGGCAGGTGAACCACGGGCGTCCCTGGCTGCGCGCCAACATGGTGGCCGGGCTGGACGGCGGGGCCCGGCTGGACGGGCTGTCCGAGGGCCTCTCCAGCGAGGCCGACAAGCGGATCTTCGGTGTGCTGCGGGCGCTGTCGGACGTGGTGCTGGTGGGTGCCGAGACGGTGCGCGCCGAGGGGTACCGGCCGGCCCGGGCGCGGGCCGACTTCGCCGGGGCGCGCCGCGCGGCCGGGCAGGCGCCGGCGCCCGTGATCGCGATCGTCAGCCGCTCGCTGGAGCTGGACCTCGCGGCGCCGCTGTTCACCGAGCCGCTGGTGCGCACTGTGGTGATCACCACCGAGGACGCCCCGGCGTCCACCGTGGCGGAGGTCGCCGAGGTGGCCGACGTGATCACGGCCGGCGTCGGCGCGGTGGACCTGCGGGCGGCGGTCGCCGCGCTGGCCGACCGGGGCTGGACCCGGCTGCTGACCGAGGGCGGGCCCCGGCTGCTGGGGCAGCTGGCCGCCGAGGACCTGCTGGACGAGCTGTGCCTGTCGCTGGCGCCGCTGGTCACGGGCGGCGACGCGCCGCGCATCCTGCACGGCGCGCGCATGCCCGAGGTGCAGCGGATGCGGCTGGTCTCATTGATCGAGCAGAAAGGATTCCTCTTCACCCGCTACCTGCGTCCGCCCACCCCGTGACCTCCGAACCGTGATCCCGCTCCCACTTGCGGCCCCCTCCGCGTGGCCCGTGTGCCGGGTGGGCAGCGTGCGGAAAGCTTCCGCCGGGCAGTATGGGATGCGAAGCCGGAGCCCGGGGGCCGGCGACTGGAAGGGATTCACGTGTTCAAGACGGTACTGATGATCGAGAAGGCGCTCTCCGACGCGGACGTGGAGCTGGTCACCACGCTCCACAGCGAGGAGAAGGTGTCCTTCGTCGTCCTGATGCAGCCGCGCGGCAAGCAGGACGAACTGCTGCGGGCGCTGGACGACGTCGCCCTCGGCCACCTGGACAAGGTGGTGCGCGAGCACGACGAGTCGGAGAGCGGGCCGACGGTCGCCACCGAGTCGCTGGAGCACAGCCTGCGCCACCTGAGGCGGGCCGGTGCCGAGGCGGTCGGCGAGCTGGTCGAGGAGTCGCCGCTGGAGCGGCTGCGCGCCGTGGTGGAGGAGCACCAGGCCGACGAGGTGGTGGTGCTCACCTCCCCGCACTTCGTGGAGGAGTTCTTCCACCGCGACTGGGCCTCCCAGGCGCGCCACAAGGTGGGCGTGCCGGTGCTGCGGCTGTTCGCCAGCGACTCCTGACGCGACCCCGAAGTGGTGCAGAATCGTCCTTGCGGTCCGGCGCGGTCCGGCCCGCGAGGACGATTCGCACGCCGTCCGCCCTCCCCTGACCCCCCGCCCGTACGGAGCCCCGCCTTGAACGACGCCGCGCACGACCTGCACGCCCCGCACTTCATCGGCATCGGCGGCGCCGGGATGTCCGGTCTGGCGAAGATCCTCGCGGTGCGCGGGGCCGGCGTCTCCGGCAGCGACGCCAAGGAGTCCGAGACCGTCCGCGCGCTGCGCGCGCTCGGCGCCACCGTGCACATCGGGCACGCCGCCGAGCACGTGCCGGACGGCGCGAGCAGCATCGTCGTCTCCAGCGCCATCCGCGCCGACAACCCGGAGCTGGCCGCCGCCCGCGAGCGCGGCATCCCGGTCGTCCACCGCTCGGACGCGCTGGCCGCGCTGATGGGCGGGCGCCGGGCGCTCGCCGTGGCCGGCACGCACGGCAAGACCACCACCACCAGCATGCTCGCCGTCGCCCTCGGCGAGCTGGGCCTGGACCCGTCCTACGCGATCGGCGGCGACCTCGACGCGCCCGGCTCCAACGCCCACCACGGCACCGGCGAGATCTTCGTCGCCGAGGCCGACGAGAGCGACCGCAGCTTCCACAAGTACGCGCCCGAGGTGGCGATCGTGCTCAACGTGGAGCTGGACCACCACGCCAACTACGCCTCGATCGACGAGATCCACGAGTCCTTCGAGACGTTCGTCGGCCGGATCGTCCCCGGCGGCACCCTGGTCGTCTCCGCCGACCACGACGGCGCCCGCGAGCTGACCGGCCGCGTCCGCGGCCGGGCGGACCTGAACGTGGTCACCGTCGGCGCCGCCGAGGACGCCGACCTGCGCGTCCTGTCGGTCGTCCCGCGCGGCATGACCAGCGAGGTCACCGTACTGCTGGACGGCGCCGAGCTGGGCTTCACCGTCTCGGTGCCCGGCCGCCACTACGCCCACAACGCGGTCGCCGCGCTGGCCGCCGGTGTCGCCCTGGGTGTGCCGGCCGCCGACCTGGCCAAGGCGCTCGGCGCCTACACCGGCGTGCGCCGCCGCCTGCAGCTCAAGGGCGAGGCGGGCGGCGTCCAGGTGATCGACTCCTACGCCCACCACCCGACCGAGATGACCGCCGACCTGGAGGCCATCCGGGAGGCCACCGAGGGGCGCGTGCTGGTGGTCTTCCAGCCGCACCTGTTCAGCCGCACCCAGCAGCTCGCCGAGGAGATGGGCGCCGCGCTGGCGCTGGCCGACGCCTCCGTGGTGCTCGACATCTACCCGGCCCGCGAGGACCCGATCCCCGGCGTCACCAGCGAGCTGATCATCGACGCCGCCCGCCGGGCCGGCGCCGAGGTGACCGCCGAGCACGACTTCGCGGCCGCCCCCGCGGTGCTGGCCGCCCTGACCCGCCCGGGCGACCTGCTGCTCACCATGGGTGCGGGGGACGTCACCAACCTGGGTCCGGAAATCCTCGGGCACCTGTCGAACGTTGCCACCAACGTCTGAGTCACCCGACCGGGAGCCGTCATGAGCTACGAGATCGAGAAGACCGACGCCGAGTGGCGCGCCCAACTCTCCCCCGAGGAGTACCACGTCCTGCGGGAGGCCGGCACCGAACGCCCGTTCACCGGCGAGTACACCGACACCAAGACCGTCGGCGTCTACAGCTGCCGGGCCTGCGGCACCGAGCTGTTCAGCTCGGAGACCAAGTTCGACAGCCACTGCGGCTGGCCGTCCTACTACGCGCCGCTCGCCGGGGACCGCGTCCAGTACATCGAGGACACCTCGCTCGGCATGCGCCGGGTCGAGGTCCGCTGCGCCCGCTGCGGCGGGCACCTCGGCCACGTCTTCGAGGGTGAGGGCTACGGCACGCCGACCGACCAGAGGTACTGCATCAACTCGGTCTCGCTCACGCTGAAGCCGGCGGAGTGACGAGGAACGCGTGAACGCGTGGAGGGGCCCGGGTACCCGTGGGGTGCCCGGGCCCCGCGCTATCCGGCGACCGGGGTGAAGCGGACCGGGAGGCGGACCAGGGCACGGTGGAAGGGGCCGGGACGCCGGTGCAGGGCGTCGGCGGGCTCGGCGAGTTCGAGGTCGCCGATCCGGCTGGTCAGCTGCTCGATCGCGGTGATCGCGATCAGCAGGGCGGGGTCGCGGGCCGGGCAGGCGTGCGGGCCGGCCGCCCAGGCCAGATGGGCGGAGCCGCCGCTGCGCAGCCCAGCGGTGTCCACGCCGTCGGCGGTGGCGGCGGGCGGGGCGGCCTGGGAGTTGGCGGCCGCGTAGGAGACCAGGACGAGCGATCCCGCCGGGATGGCGCGGCCGTGGAAGGTGACGTCGACGCGCGGGTAGTGGGCGGAGAGGTTGGCCAGCGGCGGCTCGTGCCAGAGCACCTCGTCGATCGCCTGGTGCGCCGTCATCGCCCCGCCGAACAGCGAGCCGGCGTAGCGGGCGTCGGTGAGCAGGCGCAGCAGGGCGTTGCCGATGAGGTTGGTGGTCGGCTCGTTGCCGGCGATCATGGTGAGGGTGATCTGCCGGACCACCTCGTCGTTGTCCAGCCCGGCCGGGTGGGTGAGGAACCACGAGGTGAGGTCGTGCCGGGGGCGTTCGCGGCGCTCGGCGACCATCCCGGTGACCACCTCGACGAGGTCCGTGTACGCGGCCACCGCCTGCCGGGTGGACTCGATGGAGCCGACGATGCCGGCCACCAGCCGTTCCCGGTGCTCGTCGGGCACGCCGAAGCCGGTGGTGAGGACGTGCACGGGCAGCCGGCGGGCGTAGTCGGCGATGAGGTCGGCGGAGCCGGTCCCGCCGAAGGCGCCGATCAGCCGGTGCGCGACCTCGGCGACCCGGCGCTGCAGCAGGTGCGGTTCCAGCAGGGCCAGGCCGTCGGTGATCACCTGCCGGTAGCGGGCGTGCGTCGCGCCGTCGCTGAACAGGGCGGTCGGCCGGTAGCCGAGCACCGGCAGCAGCGGGGAGTCCGGCGGGACGGTCCGCTGCCAGGCGCGGGAGTCCTTGGAGAAGGTGTCGGTGTCGCGCAGCAGGTCCAGGGCGGCCTGGTAGTCGATGACCAGCAGGGCCGTGACGCCGGGTGCGATCTCCACCTCGGCGACCGGGCCCTGGCGGCGCAGCCGCTCGTAGACGGCCTGCGGGTCGGCGGCGAAGGCCGGGCCGTGCAGCGCGGCCGGGGGGTGCGCGGGGTCGGTGGTCATGGCTGCTCCGGGGCCGGTGCGGAGGCGGGCAGGCCGTGCAGGACGTGCTCGGTGAGCGCGATCAGGGCGTCCAGGCTGGAGCCGCGCTCCCGGGCGTCGCAGAGCACCAGCGGGGTGCTGGGGTGCAGGTCGAGGTGGCTGCGCAGGACCGCGGCCGGGTGCACCGGCGAGTCGGGGAAGCGGTTGACGGCGACCGCGTAGGGCAGGCCCTGCTCCTCGACCATGTCCATGATCTCGAAGGAGTCGGCGAGCCGGCGGGTGTCCGCCAGGACGAGGGCGCCGATGGCGCCGCGGGCGATGTCCTGCCAGAGCGGGAAGAACCGGCGCTGGCCGGGGGTGCCGAACATGTAGAGCACCAGTTCGCCGGGCAGGGTGAGCCGGCCGAAGTCGACCGCGACCGTGGTGGTGGTCTTGCCGGGCAGGCCGGCCACGTCGTCGACGGGGGCGCCGGTCTCGGTCATCGCCTCCTCGGTGTGCAGGGTCGGGATCTCCGAGAGGGTGCGGATGAAGGTGGTCTTGCCGACGCCGAACGGGCCGGCGACCACCAGCTTCATCAGCGTCTGCTCGGGGTCGGGCAGGTAACCCACCCGGTCCGGCCGCCCCGGGCCGGGCGGGTTACCGGAGAGTGCGGAGTCCAACGAGGAGCCTCTCGACGAGGGAGCGGTCGGTCTGCTGGGCGCGGGGGATCGGCGCGCGGGCGTGCAGGCAGCCCGCCTCGACCAGATCGGCCGCGAGGAAGACCGTGGCGCTGACCGGCAGCCGCAGGTGCGCGGCGGCCTCGACCACGGTGAGCGCGCCGGGTCGTAAGAGGTCCCAGAGCCGGTGGTGCTCCGCCTCCAGCTCCGCGAGCGCCGCCGGGCGGTCGGCGCCGGTCGCGAACAGCACGGTGAGCCGTTCGAAGCCGTCGCCGCCCGGGCGGGTGCGGCCGCCGGTGACCAGGTAGGCAGGCACCATCCGCCTGCGGGGAGTGGCGGTCATGACCGGGCGGGGGCGTCCTGCCGCCGGGCCGGGCTGGCCAGTGCCCGGCCCAGGGCGGCGACCTGGACCTGCATCTGGTAGGCGACGTTGCCGAGTTGGGCGTCGGGGGTGGTGAACACCGCGAGCGAGGTGTTCTCGCCGGCCGGGACGACGACGGCGAAGCCCAGCTCGGACTCGACGACGGTCTGCGCCAGCCGGGGCTGCTCGGCGTCGGTGAAGGCGGTGGTGAACGCCCTGGCGGCGGCGTGCACGGTGGCGGTCATCGCGGCGACCCGCTCGGCGGAGGCGCGGGCGAGGCCGTCGGAGGCGGCTTCGACCAGGCCGTCGCCGGTGGCGATCAGCGCGTGCACGACACCGGGCAGCTCCAGGAGCGGGGTCAGCACCCAGGCGATGCCGTCGGTGTCGGACGGGCTGGGCGTGGTGCGGGTGGGGCTGGGCGTGCTGCTCACGGCGCGGCTCCTCAGGGGGTCTGGGTGGTGCGGCGGCCGGACGCGTCCGCGGGGCCGGCGCCGGTGCGGGCGGCGTCGGGGCGGGGCGGGGCCGCCCGGTCGGCGCCGGCGGGGCCGGTCGCCGCGGGGGACGGGGGGTGGGGGGCGGATTCGGTACGGGTGCCGGTGGCCTCGGTGACGGTCGCGTCGGTCCCGGGCTTCCCGGTCCCGGTCCCGGCCTCGGTGGCCGCGGCCTCGGCGACCGCGGCGCGGCCCGAGCCGGTGCCGTGCTGGAGCGCCTGCCAGCGGGCGGCGGCCTGCTCGGGTGTGCGCAGTGGGCGGACGGCGGCCGGCCCCCGGGCCGGTGCCCCGGCGGAGGCGGCCTGGGGCTGCGGGCCGGGCGTCAGCGGCCGGCGCCGGCGGCGGCTGGGCAGGCCGCTGCCGTCGTCCGCCGGGGCGGGCCCGTCCGGGACGGCGCGCACCGGCGGGACCGCGTGCACCGGCGGGACGGCGTGCACCGGCGGGACGGCGTGCACCGGCGGCGCGTCCGACACCGGCTCGTCCGGCACCACCGGGTCGTCCTGTTCGTCCGGCACCGGCGGCACGACCCGGATGGCCGGGACGCCGTCGCGGACGCGGCCGCCCGTCGGGCCCGGGGCGGGCGGCGCGGCAGGCGCGGAGCCGGGGCGCAGCGGCAGCGGGGTGAGCACCGAGAGCGGCTGCTCCTCGTCGACGACGGTCAGCAGCCCGGCCGGGATCCGCACCAGCGCGCGCATGCCGCCGTACGGGGAGGGCTCGACGTGACAGGAGAAGCCGTACTGCCGGGCCAGCTTGCCGACCACCGCGAACCCGGTCCTGGGCGGGTTGCCGAGTTCGGTGAGCAGCACCTCGGGCGGGCCGGCCAGCAGCCGGCGGGCCCGGCGCAGCTGGTCCTCCTCCATGCCGATGCCACTGTCGTCGACGATCACCAGGGCGCCCCGGCCGCCCTGCTGGACGGTGACCGGGACGTCGGTCTCCGGGTGCGAGTACGCGGTGGCGTTGGCGAGCAGTTCGGCGACGGCGATGGCCACCGGCTCGGCGGCCCGGGCGACCACCGCGAGCCGGTCCTCGCGCAGGTGGTTGGCCACCTTGATGCGGGCGTAGCCGGGCACCCGGGAGAGCGCGCCGACCACCACCTCGGCGAGCGGCGAGTCGGTGCGGGCCAGGCCCGGCCAGGCCTCGCAGAGCACGGCGACGGTCTGGATCCGGCGCAGCGCGACCTCGTTGCGGAAGTCGACCTCCAGCAGCCGGGGGTCGTCGTTGTCGTGCTGGAGCTGCTGGACCAGGCTCTGGATCTGGTAGAGCAGGGTCTGGATCTTGGAGGTGGCGCCGCGCATCCCGGCGCGGGCGGCGGCGTCGACCCGCTCCCGCTCGTCGGTGACGGCGGCGGAGGCGGCGTCCAGCACCGCCTGCAGGGCCTGGACGGCGTCCGGGCCGACGGCGGCGGCGTCGAGCGGCCCGGCGATCGGCGCGTTGGGGTGGCTCAGGCGCAGGGCGGCGGCGACCACGCGTTCGGTGGCGAGGTGGCCGATCTCGGCGAGCAGGGCGGCGGTGCGGCGTTCGGCCGCCGCGGCGTCCCGCTCGGCGCCGGTGGCGCGCCGCTGCGCCTCGGCGGCCACCAGGTCGGCCTCGGCGGCCCGTTGCCCGTCCTCGGCCGCCCGGTGCTCGGCCCGCCGGGCACGGTCCTCGGCGGCGAGCGCGCTCTCGGCCGCGCCGCGGGCCTGTTCGGCCGACCGCTGCGCCTCGGCCCGCGCCTCGCGGGCCTGCTGCTCGGAGCGGCCGGCCCGGCCCTCGGCGACCCGGGCGCGCTCCTCGGCCAGGCCGGTCGAGGCCTCGGCGGCGGCGGCCCGGGCCAGCGCGCGGGAGCGGCCGCGGGCCAGCCACCCGGCGGCGGCGAGCGCGGCGAGCGCGATCAGCGCCAGGGCCGGGACCAGCAGCTGCGTCATCGACGTCCTCGGAGTTTCCTTGTACGAAGAACGGACTCGGGGCGGGGCGGTACGGGCGGTTCGGAGGCCGCGGCCGGCTCAGGCGCGCGGGCGGGGGGCGCGCCGTTCGGCGTCCTCCTCCAGCTCCCGGGCGACCAGGGCCACCTGGCTCATCGCCTCCAGGATGTTCGGTACCGCGCTGTCCTCCAGGTGCCGGTACTCGGCGGCGACGGTGAGCACCAGCCGCTCGGGCAGTCCGAGCTCGGGGTGGCGCTGCTCGGCGATGATCCGCCGGGCGGCGTCCAGGGCGGGCAGGCCGGCCCGGTGCAGGGCGTGCGCGCGCTCGCGGACGTAGTCGAGGTAGGCGATGTGCTCGCGGACGCCGGCCCGGTCGAGCACCGGGCCGTGGCCGGGGACGATGATCTCGGCGCCGGTGGCCAGGATCTGTTCGCAGGCGGCGATGACGTTCTCCAGCGGACCGGCCCAGTGCGAGGGGTGGTCGCCGGGCTGCGCGGCGGTGGAGCCGAAGATGACGTCGCCGCTGAACACCGCGCGCTGCCGCGGGAGGTGGACGATGAGGTCGCCGCCGGTGTGGGCGGAGGGCAGGCCGGTGATCTGCACGGGGTACTCCCCGACCCGCAGCTCCAGCTCGCCGTGGAAGACGGTGTCCGGGTGGACGGGCTCGGTGTGCGACCAGTCGAACCGGCCGAAGTGGCGCCGGAGGTAGTCGCCGAGCGGCGAGTCCGGGTCGCTGCCGACGACCAGGCCGTGGGTCTGCTGGGGCGTCGGCTCCCAGTGGATGTGCTCCAGCGCCTCGCGGGTGGCGATCACCTCGGCGTCCGGCAGCACGCCCGCGCCCCAGAGGTGGTCGCCGTTGGCGTGGGTGACGACGATCCGGTCGACGGTGACGCCGTCGGCCAGCCGCTTGCGGCTCTCGGCGAGGAACTCGGCGGCGAGCGAGGGGTCGTAGGGCGTGTCGATCCACAGCGCCGTCCGCGGGCCGGCGAGCAGTCCGCAGTTGGCCAGGCCCCATCCTCGCTTCGGCGGGAGCCAGACGTAGAGGTCCTCGGCAATCGCGCTCACATTCGCACGGTTGATCGTCATGGGCGCGATTATGCCGATGATGTGACAGTAGTGGAGCAAAAGCCTGATGAATCCGGCCACTTCCTGTCCCGGATCCTCCCGGACTGTCCGGTTCACCCCTGTCCGTGGCGGCCGAATCCTGCCCCCGCACGCTCAGGCCGAGGGCAGGATGCGGCAGACCTCGACCGTCACGTCCACGGTGTCCAGGCCGATCACCCGGCCCTCGACGGCGACGAACCCCTTCTCCCCGGAACGGAACAGCGCGGCCAGCGGGGACTGCCGGCCGGCCGCCGCCAGGGCCTCCACCGCCATCGCCGACCCGAACGCGAAGACCCCGCAGAGCACCACGCAGGGCGCCTGCCGGCCGGTCCGGGTGACGAACACGAAGCCGTGGTCGCGGACCAGTTCGTCAGCCGCGTTGTACTGCGCCTCGAAGATCATCCCGCCCCAGCGGGCCCGGGCCGCATGCGGGTGCTCCAGCCGGAAGTCCGGGAAGCCGGCCGCCAGTACGCCGGCCGAGTAGGCGTTGACGGCCGGCCCGCCGATCGAGAAGGTCGGCATCCTCGGGTCCTGCGCGCCCGCGGTGACCAGCTCGATGGTGGCCTTGCGGTTGATCTTCCGCAGCAGGTCGATGAGCTGGGCGATGGCCCGGGCCTCGGCCATCGGCATGAAGAGCACGTTCCGCGGGCCCCGGCTGGTGAGCCGGCAGCCGTCCTTGGCGTAGGCGAACTCGGCGGCCTCGACGCTCGGGGTGACGATCTGCACCCGGCCGTACGGCCCGAGCAGCACCCGCAGGAAGCCGTAACGCAGGAAGAGCCGGGTACGGGCGAGCGAGCGGGCGGCGAGAAAGCCGATCACGGCCGGGACGAACCCGACCAGGATCTGGAGCAGGATCTCCATGGCACCCCCGCGCGGAAGACTCGGGCACGAACAGACGGCGCGGAGGTGATGCCCCGTGAGGCCCCGGGAACGCACGCATTCCGGGCCCCATCCAGCGCCCACGCCGGTGGACGCCCCGAATTCACCCGTACGGCTCAGCGTCTCGTCACGCTCCGTCATCACCTCCGGCCGCGCCGCCGTCCAGGCGCTTGATGTACTTCCGTTCGCTCGCGCAGCGCTCGTAGCCCAGCCAGGCGTTGATCGCGAGCATCGGCGCATTGGTGGCGTCGTTGGCGGTGTAGGCCCACCGCAGACCGGCGGCGCGGGCCCGGCGCAGCGACTCCCGCTTGGCGAGCTTGGCCAGCCCCCGCCCCCGGTACGCCCGGCGGCAGGCGGTGAACGCCGACAGGTAGCGGTCCGCGCCGTCCGTGCTGACGGCGCTGAACGCGACGGGCAGGCCGTCGGCCACGGCGACCACGGTCAGCCCGCGGTCGAGGTCCGGGCGGTTCCACTCCCCCGCCAGCCAGTCGTCGTACTCGACGGCGTCCAGCACGATCTCGCCCGGCTCGTCCAGCGCCGCGTCCGCCTCGACCTCGAAGACCGGGCGGGGATCGGCCGCGAAGTCGCTCGCCGGGCGCAGCTCCACACCGGCCGGCAGCGGCGGGGCGGGCGGCAGCGGCACGGTGAGGTCCCGGACCGCGAAGTGGGCGGTGCGGCCGGCGGTGAAGCCCCGGGCCTCGGCGAAGGCGCGCGAGCCGGGCTCGTCGTCCACCCAGCTGTGCAGCTCGACGACGCCGTGCCCGGCCAGGTGCCGCTCGGCGGCGGCCAGCAGGGCGGTGAAGGCCCCACGCCGCCGGTACCCGGGCAGAACGCTGCCGTTGGCGTGGCCGACGCCGGTGGTCGTGGTGCCGACGACCACCCCGCAGCGGACCGCGCCGACCACCCGGCCGTCCAGTTCGGCGACGAAGGTGCGGTAGTGGGAGCCCTTCGGCGGCCGGGCCTCGCGCCAGACGAGCATCTCGGGCGTCTGCACCAGGTGCTCGCGCCCGGCGCGGTGGGCCGCCGCGACGGCCTCGGCGTCCTCGGGTCGGAAGTCACGAATCGTCAGAAGTGTCATAGGGAGGTCACGGTAGCCCCACAGACGGACCGTCCGCCCCTGGTTTTTCCGGCCGGGACCGCCCCGACCTGCGGCGATGCCGCGGCCCGGCGGTACGGATCACTCATTGACGCCACGCCAAGCTCAAGTAATGCTCTGAGATGACCGGACCAGGCTTGGCAGCCGAGCCGCCCGGGGACATGCTTCACCAGCACGGCCCGGCGGCCCCGGCGACGAGGCCCGGCCGACCGACGGCCTTCCCACCCGGCCCTCCGAAGGGGGCGCACCGATGACCTCCCCCGCCCTGCACCCCGCACCCCGCACGCCCGCACCGACGACGGGCGGCGCTCACACCAGCGGCACCGCCCACACCACCGGTACCGCGCGGGCGGCCGGCACCGCGCGCCGGCTCGGCATCGGCCTCGGCTGGCGCAGCGAGATCGACACCGTGGTCGAACGGCAGCCCGGCCTGGACTGGGTCGAGGTGGTCGCCGAGAACGTCTGCGCCGGCCACCTCCCCGAGTCCCTGCGGATCCTGCGCGAGCGCGGCCTCACCGTGGTCCCGCACGGCGTCGGGCTCGGCCTCGGCGGCGCCGACCGGCCCGACCCGGCCCGCCTCGACCGGCTCGCCGAGACCGCCGGGGCGCTCGGCTCGCCGCTGGTCAGCGAGCACCTGGCGTTCGTCCGGGCCGGCGGCCTGGAGGCCGGCCACCTGCTGCCGGTGCCCCGCTCGCGCGACGCCCTGCGGGTGATCGCCGAGAACGTCCGGATCGCCCAGGACCGGCTGCCGGTGCCGCTGGCCCTGGAGAACATCGCCGCCCAGCTGGCCTGGCCGGACGACGAGCTGACCGAGGGCCAGTTCCTCGCCGAGCTGGTCGAGCGCACCGGCGTACGGCTGCTGATCGACGTCGCCAACCTGCACACCAACCGGGTCAACCTCGGCATCGACCCGGCCGCCGAGCTGGACCGCCTGCCGCTGGAGGCGCTCGCCTACGTGCACGTCGCGGGTGGCACCCTGGTCGACGGCGTCTGGCACGACACCCACGCCCACCCGGTCACCGAACCCGTGCTGGAGGTGCTGGCCGAGCTGTGCGCGCGGGTCGCCCCGCCCGGGGTGCTGCTGGAGCGTGACGCCGCGTTCCCGCCGCCCGCCGAGCTCGCGGCCGAACTCGACGCCATCCGGCGGGTGCTGGACGGCGGTGCTCCCCGATGACCGCCGCCCCGCACACCGGCACCCAGCCGGACACCGGCACCGACCCGGGCACCGACACCGACGCCGCCCGCGCCCGGCTGGCCGCCCGGCAGACCGGACTGCTGACCGCCCTGGTGGCCGGCGGCCCGGTGCCGCCCGGCTTCGACCCCGCGCAGGTGCGCGCGCAGGCCGCCGGTCTGGCCGCCAAGCGGCGCGACACCGCCGCCAAGGTCGCCCCGGACCTGCCCCGTCTGCTCGGTGCGCAGTACGGCCCGCTGTTCCTCGCCTACACCCGCAGCCATCCGCAGACCGGCGGCTACCGCGCCGACGCCCGGGCCTTCGCCGCCTGGGTGCTCGCCGAAGGCCCGAGCACGGAAGGACCGCGCACGGGAGGGCCGGACGCCGACGTCCGCCGCTCGCTGGCGCGGTGGCTCGACCCGGCCCCGGAACGCCCGCCGGGCCCGCTCGCCCGCCTGCGGCGAGCCCTGCGCCCGGGCCGCGACGCCTGAGCGGCGTCCCGCCGCACCCCTGCACCCCAGAACCGCCCGAACCACGGCGCCGCGCGCGCCCGGACCACGTCTCACCGACCGGGGGAACCGCCCATGTGGCACGACGCCTACTACCTGATCCCCGCCGCCGCCCTGGCCGCCACCGTCCTGTGGGCCTCACGGGCCCGGCAGGCCGCCCTGCGCGTCCCCAACCCCCAGGGCCTGCCCGGCCGCGGCCTCCCGCTGCTCCACGCCGCCTTCCTGGCCGGCGGCCCCGGCCGGGTCTTCGACACCGCACTGGTCCGGATGCACCGGGCCGGCCACGTCGTGGTCAGCCGCTCCCGGCTGGTCACCGTCACCACCGACCGCCCGCAGGACACCGTGGAGCGCGCGATCGTCGAGGCGGTCGGCCCGTCCCGCAGCCTCGGCCTCGACCCGCTGCGCCTCGCCGTGATGCGCTCGCCCAGCGTCCAGGCGATCGGCGACGAGCTCGCCGGACGCGGCCTGCTGCGCAACCCCGTCCGGCTGCGCCGGGCGAGGACCGCGCACCGGTCCATCTGGCTCGCGCTGCTGCTCACGGCGGCCCTCACCGCCCTCGCCTACCCGCTCGCCTCACACGACGGGTCCGGCGACGACGGTCCCGCGCTGTGGATCCCGCCGCTGCTGCTCGTCGTCGGCCTGCTCGCGCTGCTCGGCACCCGGCCGCCCAAGGGCCGGATCACCCCGGCCGGGCGCCGCCAGCTCGGCCTGATGGACAACGGCACGCCGTGGCGACCCCGGCACGGGGCCCGCAACGCCGACGCCGCACTGCTCGGCGCCATCGCGCTCGGCGGCCTGGCCGCCGTCGGCGCCGCCGAGTTCGCCGACGAGGAGCTGCAGCAGGCGCTGCTCGCCTCGGCCGCCGCCGACCAGACGGTCAGGGCGGCCGGCTGGTCCGCCGCCGGCTCGCCGTCCGCGTCCTCCTCGTCGTCCTCCGGCTCCTCGTCCTCCGGCTGCGGCAGCAGCCCGGCGGTCTGGTGCGGCTCGTCCTCCGACTCCGGCCCGTCCGACTCCGGCTCCGGCTCCTCGGGTTCGAGCTGCGGCGGGAGCAGCGGCTGCGGAGGCGGCTCCTCGTCGTCCTCCAGCTGCTCCTCGGGGTCCTCCGGCTGCGGGTCCTCCTCCTCGTCCAGCTGCGGTTCCAGCTGCGGCGGCGGCTGCGGCTCCTGACCACCGCGCCCCCGGCGGACGCCCCGACGGACGTCACAGTTCGGTATCGCGGACCGGGAACACGTACCGCGTGCGGCGCGGCCGGGTCTACAACAAGCCCATGTGGTTGCTCTTCCTGCTCCCGGCCTGCGTCGCCGCGGTGCTCTCCTGCATCCGGCTGGTCCGGATGACCGCCGCCGCCGACGTGTTCTCCGGGCAGGAGGGCCCCCGACCGCCCGAGGCGGTCGGCATCGGGCTGTACGAGACCGCCTACCTGGCCGGCGGACCGGACCGGGTCGTCGAACTCGCCCTCGTCCTGATGGCCTCCCGGGGCCGGCTGCACCTCGCCCACACCGGCTGGACCACCGTCGTCGACCCGCGCGGGCGCAGCCGGCTGGAGCGGGCGGTGATCGCCACCGTCGGCCCGGAGGGCCAGTGCCGCACCGACGACCTGCGGGCCGCGATGGCCGCCCACCCCACCGTGCTGGAGATCGGCAGCCGGCTGTCGCTGGCCGGGCTGGCCACCCCGGCGGCCGTCCAGCGGCACACCGTGCTGGTGGTCCGGCAGGTCCGGCAGGCGCTGCTGCTCTCCCTGGTGCTGCTGGCCCTCGCGCTGGTCGCCGGCGGTCTGCTGGAGGGTGACGCGCTGACCCCGCTGGCCTGGTTCTCGCTGCCGCTGGTGCTCACCTCGGGCACCCTGCTGATGGCCCGGGTCGACGTCTACCCCTACACCCGCTGGGCCTCGCCGGTCGGCCAGGAGGTGCTCCGCGAGGTGCGCCCGCCGCGCCAGCACGGGCTGACCGACGACGACGAGCGCGAACTGCTCACCGCCGTCGCCATGAACGGCCCGGCCGCCCTCCCCGACGCCCGGCTGCGCGCCGCCCTGCGCCGCCACTGACGCAGGGAGGGGTCCCGTCCGGTGCGGACGGGACCCCTCCCTCGCCTACCGCGCCGCTCAGACCAGGCCGTTGAGCAGCTCGGCGACCGGCTTGCGGCGGCCGGTGAAGAACGGCACCTCCTCACGGACGTGCAGCCGGGCCCGGGACGGGCGCAGGTCGCGCATCAGGTCCACGATCCGGTGCAGCTCGTCCGCCTCGAAGGCGAGCAGCCACTCGTAGTCGCCCAGCGCGAACGAGGCGACGGTGTTGGCCCGCACGTCCGGGTAGCCGCGCGCCATCTGGCCGTGCTCGGCGAGCATCGCGCGCCGCTCGGCGTCCGGCAGCAGGTACCACTCGTAGGAGCGGACGAACGGGTAGACGCAGACGTAGTCGCGCGGGCGCTCGTCGGCGAGGAACGCCGGGATGTGCGACTTGTTGAACTCCGCCGGGCGGTGCAGCGCCATGTTCGACCAGACCGGCTCCAGCAGCCGGCCCAGGCCGGTGCGGCGGAAGCGGTTGTACGCCTCCTGCAGGTCGTCGGAGTCCTCGGCGTGCCACCAGACCAGGATGTCGGCGTCGGCGCGCAGACCGGACACGTCGTAGGTGCCGCGCACCAGGACGTCCTTGGCGGCCAGCTGCGCGAACAGCTCGTCGACCTCGGCGGCCAGCCCGGTGCGGTCCTCGGGCAGGGCGCCCTTGAGCTTGAACACCGACCACATGGTGTAGCGGATGACCTGGTTCAGGTCGCGCGCCTTCTTCTTCGCGGGCTGCTCGGCGGCCTGCTGCTCAACGGTCTCAGTCATGCGCCCATTGTCCTCTCCGTGACGTTCGCCCCGGTCAGCGGGGTCAACACTCTGTCGAGCCCGGCGACGGCCGCCCGGGCGCTCGCGATGCACGCCGGGATGCCCACGCCGTCGTACGCCGCCCCGCACAGCGCCAGCGCGCCGACCCGGTCTGCGGCCGCCCGGATCCGGGCCACCCGGTCCAGGTGGCCGACCGGGTACTGCGGCAGTCCGGCCCGCCAGCGGGTGACGGCGGTGTCGTAGGGGCGGGCGGTCAGACCGATCGCCTCGCCCAGGTCGGCCAGCGAGCGGGCGACCAGCTCCCCGTCGTCCAGCTCCAGCGGCTCCTCCTCGTGCAGCCGCCCCAGCGAGGTGCGCAGCACGAAGGTGTCCGGGGCCGAGCGCTCCAGCCAGCCCCACTTGTTGGAGGAGAACGTCGACGCCTTGATCCGGCGGCCGTCCACCGGCGGGACGAGGAAGCCGCTGCCGGCCGGGGGCTCGGACAGGTCGGCGCGGCGGAAGGCCAGGGTGACCAGCGCCATCCCGGCGTACTCGACGCCGTCCAGCTCGGCGGCGGCGGCCGGCGCGTCGGCGCGCAGCAGCCGGGCGGCGGCGGGCGCCGGCACGGCCAGCACGACGGCGTCCGCGTGCAGGGTGTCGCCGCCGCCGGTGGTCACCCGCCAGCCGTCGGCGGTGCGGCGCAGCGCGGTCACCTCGGTGCGGGTGCGCAGCTCGACGCCGGCCTCCGCGCAGGCCGCGGCGACCGCCGCCGGCAGGGTGCCGAGGCCGCCGCGCAGGCCCTGGAAGACGGGGGTGTCGCTCTTCGGCCGACCGGCCAGCTCGCGCACCCCGTCGAGCAGCGACCCGCCGCCCCGGGCGAGCGGCAGCAGCGCGGGCACCGCGGCCCGCAGCGAGATCTCGTCGGCGTGCCCGGCGTAGACGCCGCCCAGCAGCGGCTCCACCAGCCGGTCCACCACCTCGCGGCCGAGCCGGTCGGCGACGTAGCGGCCGATCGCGACGTCGTCCGCGACCGCCTCGCCGACCGCCTCGTGCCGGGCCCGCTCCAGACCCTCGGGGCTCAGCACCCCGGAGTCCGCCAGCGCGGCGAGGTCCCCGGGAACACCCATGACCTGCCCGCCCGGCAGCGGACGCAGCGCGCCCCTGGTCCAGATCGCGGCCTTGGCGGTGGTCGGCGGCTCCAACTGCTCCGCGAGTCCGACCGCCCGCGCCAGCTCGACCGCCTCCGGCCGCCGCGCCAGCATCGACTCGGCCCCGAGGTCCACCCGGACCCCGCCGACCTCGCCGCCCCACAGCTTCCCGCCCAGCCGCTCCGACGCCTCCACCAGCGTCACCCGCGCCCGCGCGGGCTCCCCCGCACCCCCACCGAGCACGGCGGCAGCGGTCAGTCCCGCGATACCGCCGCCGATCACCACGACATGTGCCTGCGCCATGCTTCGCAGTCTCGCAGGTCTTTACACCTTTGCCTCAATCCGCTGCACGCTTCGCCCCGGGGGCGGGGACGAGCGCGTCGAGGTCGATGTCCAGCGGGAACGGCACCGGCCGCTCCAGCCGCTTCCGGAAGATCCCGGCCGGGGCGTAGGCCGGCACATTGGCATCCAGCTCGTAGGTGTGCACCACCGGCAGTCCCTCCTCCTCCTCGATCACCCAGTAGTGCGGGATCCCGGCCTCGGCGTACTTCCGGAGCTTGACGACGCGGTCACGGTGGGCGGACTCGGGGGAGACCACCTCCACGACGAGCGCCACGTCGGCCGCTGCGAAATACGTCCGGTCGGGGTCGTAGTCGGTTGTCGCGACCACCAGATCGGGCTCGGGCCGATGACGCGCGTCCAGCTTGATCGTCATCTCGCGCTCGGCCAGGAAGCCCTCCGGCACG
The DNA here is from genome assembly GCF_040609255.1 of Kitasatospora sp. NPDC004723. Taxonomy (NCBI): domain Bacteria; kingdom Bacillati; phylum Actinomycetota; class Actinomycetes; order Kitasatosporales; family Streptomycetaceae; genus Kitasatospora; species Kitasatospora sp. NPDC004723. The sequence continues at coordinate 96,865 of NZ_JBEXJT010000026.1, forward strand.
AGTTCCTCCAGGAGTGCGGTCAGGCCGGTGACCGCTCGACTGTGCCACGAGCGCTGCGGGGAGGTCCTGAAGACCAGCGCTCCGTCCAGCACTTCAGTGTGGCGCGGCGCCTGAGGCAGGTGATCGAGGTCGTCGGCGAACCACCCCTCTGCATGGGGTGCGTACATCCGGTCCGACAGCTCACCCATGGGCCCACGGTAGCGAGTCGCCGGGTGGCCGTCGGACCTCGTTAGGCTCGGCGGCATGGAGAAGGTGCTGGTGAGTGCGTGTCTGGCCGGGGTGCCGTGTCGGTACGACGGGCGGGCGAAGGCGGCGCGGGCGGTTGCCGAACTGGTGGCCGAGGGGCGCGGGGTCGTGGTGTGCCCGGAGGGGGCGGGCGGGTTGCCGACGCCGCGGCCGGCGGCGGAGATCGTCGGCGGGGACGGGGCGGACGTGCTGGACGGGCGGGCGCGGGTGGTGGACACGACCGGCGCGGACTGCACCGGGGAGTTCGTCGCCGGGGCGCGGGCGGCGCTCGCCGCGGCCGAGGCGTCGGGGGCGCGGCGGGCGCTGCTGATGGCCCGCAGCCCGTCCTGCGGGTGCGGGCAGGTGTACGACGGCACGTTCGGCGGGACGCTGCGGCCGGGGGACGGCGTAACGGCGGCACTGCTGCGGCGCGCGGGCATCGAGGTGGAGGCCGTCTGACGCCTTGTCCGGCCCGCAGCCGATACGTGATCAAGCTGCGATGTCCCGAGGGGATCCGATCCGGGCCGCCTCCCGTCGAATGGTCCGAGCGTCCCGAGGGGGGACGCCGGACGGTCGACGCGGGAGGGCCCCAAGGTGGGAAGAGGACGGCGAAGAGCGGGGACACTGGCGGCGGTGGCGGTGACCGCGGCGCTGGCGGCGGGGTGCAGCGCCGGCTCCGGCGACGGCGCCGCGGACCGCGCGGCGGCGGCCCCGGCGCAGGCCGCGGCCGGGGAGGCGGCCAAGGGGGACGCCCCGCTGGGCGGACCGGGTTCGGCTGCCTCCGCGGCGGCCCCCCAGGCCGCGGCGACCGGGCAGCCCGCCGCGGCCCCGGTGGTGGACGCCCGGCAGATCGCGTACTCGGCGCAGCTGACGGTGTGGGTGGCCAAGGTGGACGAGACGCTGGACCGGGCCCGCGCGCTGGCGCTCGCCGCCGGCGGCTACGTGGCGAGCGAGACGGCGAGCGGCACCGGCACCGGCACCGGTGGCGAGCCCACGGCGACCGGTGTGCAGAGCGGGCAGCTCACGGTGAAGGTGCCGTCGGCGGCGTTCCAGCAGACGCTGGACCAGCTGGCCGCGCTCGGCGAGGTGGTGTCCCGGCGCAGCCAGGCGGAGGACCTGACCCAGCAGGTCGCGGACGTCAACAGCCGGATGCAGAGCCAGCAGGCCAGCGTGGACCGGGTGCGGGCGCTGATGGCGCAGGCGAAGTCGCTGTCCGAGATCGTCAGTCTGGAGAGCGAGCTGAGCCGCCGGGAGGCGGACCTGGAGTCGCTGCAGAAGCAGGTGAAGGAGCTGTCGGCGCGGACCTCGCTGTCCACCGTCACGCTGGACGTGCGCCCGAAGCCGAGCACCGCCCAGCCCGAGGCGCCGGCTCCGGAGGAGGACGACGGCTTCTGGGCCGAGGTCGGCTCGGCGCTGGGCGGCGGCTGGCACGTGCTGTTCCTGATCGTGCGCGGGCTGTTCGTGGCCGTGGCCGCGCTGCTGCCGTTCCTGCTGGTGGTGGTGCCGGTGGCGGCGGCGGTGTGGGTGGTGCGCCGCCGGTGGGTGCGGACGGCACGTGAGCGCGGTCGGGATCGGGATCGGGAGCCGATTCCGGGCTTCGCGCCGCCGCCGCCGTCGTCCCCGCCCGGTGCCGAACAGGAGCCGGGGCGGGAACCCGCGCGGGACGACGAGCAGGATCAGGACCAGGAGTCACGGACGCCCTGACACCCGGTACGACGACGGCGGCGGACCCCTCCGGTCTCCCGGACGGGGCCCGCCGCCGTCGCGGTGGGTCAGCGGGCGCTGGCCTCGTGCACGAAGGCGACCAGGCGGGAGAGCGCGTCCGGGTCCATGGTGGGCAGCACACCGTGGCCGAGGTTGAAGATGTGGCCGCTGGTGCCCAGCGCCTGCGCGGCGTGCAGCACCTCGCGGGCCTTGGTCTCGACGGCCCTGGTCGGCGCGAACAGCACCGCCGGGTCGAGGTTGCCCTGCAGGCCCTTGCCGGGGCCGACCCGCTCGGCGGCGACGTTCAGCGGCACCCGCCAGTCGACGCCGACCACGTCCGCGCCGGCCTGGCCCATCAGGCCGAGCAGCTCGCCGGTGCCGACGCCGAAGTGGATCCGCGGCACGCCGTAGCCGGCGACCGCGTCGAACACCTTGGTGCTGGCCGGCATGACCGAGCGGCGGTAGTCGTCCGGGGCGAGCGAGCCGACCCAGGAGTCGAACAGCTGGACGGCGGAGGCGCCGGCCTCGATCTGCACCTTCAGGAAGGCGGAGGTGATGTCGGCCAGCCGGTCGACCAGGGCGGCCCACAGCTCGGGCGCGCCGTACATCATGGCCTTGGTGTTCTCGTGGTTCTTGGACGGGCCGCCCTCGACCAGGTAGCTGGCCAGCGTGTAGGGGGCGCCGGCGAAGCCGATCAGCGGGGTGGAGCCGAGCTCGTCGACGAGCAGGCCGACCGCCTCGGTGATGTAGGGGACGTCGTCCGGCTCCAGCGGGCGCAGCCGCTTCAGGTCCTCGGCGGTGCGGATCGGGTCGGCGATGACCGGGCCGATGCCGGGCTTGATGTCGACGTCGATGCCGATCGCCTTGAGCGGGACCACGATGTCGCTGAAGAAGATCGCCGCGTCCACCTTGTGCCGGCGCACCGGCTGGAGGGTGATCTCCTTGACCAGCTCGGGCCGCATGCAGGACTCCAGCATGGGGATGCCCTCGCGGACCTTCAGGTACTCGGGCAGCGAGCGGCCGGCCTGACGCATGAACCACACCGGGGTATGCGGTACCGGCTCGTGCCGGCAGGCGCGCAGGAACGCCGAGTCGTACGCGGCGCCGCGGCGCGCGTCGGGCTGCTGACCGGGGGTGGCGCCGGTCGGGGGGACTGCCGGGGTGGCTGCCGTGGTGTCTGCCGTCGTCTCGCTCACGCTCCAAATCTTCGCACGCGGCCCGGACCCGTCCGCCCCGTCGGCCTCGTCGGTTCCTCCAAGATCTGGCCGGATTGCCGCTCCGGCGCGCCGCGCGGGAAGAAGTTGCGGCGATTACCCGCGTTTTCGACCTAGTCTTCGGGTCATGGCAGCGGTCGGAGGGCACCCCGCACAGGGTGGCGGAGCAGGTGGCGGAACGGGTCGGGAGGCGGCGCCGAGCGAGTTCCGGGCTGCCGTGGAGGCGTTCTCCGAGGCCCGGCTGCGCCCCGAGGTCGTCCTCTCCCCCGCCCCGGCGCCCCGCCGGCTGGCGCCGTTCTCCTTCGCGCTGACCGCCACCGTCGAGGTGGACGGCGAGGAGCTGGCCGACGGCCGGCTGGTGCTGCTGCACGACCCGGCCGGGCAGGAGGCCTGGAACGGGGACTTCCGGGTGGTCACCATGACCCGGGCCGAGCTGGAGCCGGAGATGGCCGGCGACCCGATGCTCTCCGAGGTCGGCTGGGCCTGGCTGCTGGACGCGCTGCAGGCGCACGGCGCCGGGTACGCGGAGCCGTCCGGCACGGTGAGCCTGTGCGCCTCGCAGTACTTCGGCGGGCTGGCGGACCGCGCGTCGAGCACCGAGATCGAGATCCGGGCGTCCTGGACGCCGGCCGACGGCCGTTTCGAGCGGCACCTGGCGGCCTGGGGGGACCTGCTCTGCATCAGCGCGGGCCTGCCGCCGGCCTCCCCGACCCCGTACTCCCCCGCGGACGTCACGTCACTCGGTGGAGTGGTCCCGATGCCGGCGCGGCGACGCCCCCGTTCGCACTGAGGAGTGGCGCCCGGCCCTGGCGTCACCGGTCGGCGCGCCGCCACTCCCAAGGCTGACAGCGTGTGACTTCAGGGCGGCTCTTCGTCAACAAATCGTTCGGAACTGACCGCTTTGCGCTGGATCTGATCGATTTTGTGCGATTTCCAAGCATGTCGCCTCAGTCATCTGCGCGATTTGTCCGTATTGTGACTCACTAGATCGTGATCTTTCGCTAAAGCCGGGCACGGATGCTGCCGAAGCAGACTGTGACCCTTTCCGAACGCGGAACACTCCGACCGCCCCCTCGGGGTTCCGTCCGCCACTCCCGCAGGAGGCCTGGTGTCGGTCCTTCTTGAGCACCCCGCAAACGTGGTCGCCTACCGCCCGACCAAGCCCACCGCCATGGTGGTCATCGCCGATCCCCGCGTCCGAAACACCGTCACCCGTCACCTCTGGGCGCTCGGCGTCCGGGACGTGATCGAGGTGTCCTCGATCGCCGAGGCCCGCCCCCGGGTCTCCACCCCGCGCGACATCTGCGTCGCCGACGTCCACCTCCCCGACGGCTCCGGACTCACCATCCTGGCCGAGACCCGCGCCGCCGGCTGGCCGAACGGCCTGGCGCTCTCCGCAGCCGACGACATCGGCGCCGTGCGCAGCGCGCTCGCCGGCGGGGTCAAGGGCTACGTGGTCACCGGCACCCGCACCAATGTCGCCATGCCGGGCCGACCCGGCCTGCCGCTCGGTGCCGCCGGACTGGCCGGGCGGATGCGCCGGCCCGGGATGCCGGGCATGCCGGGCGCGCACGGTGCGCCGGGCGCTCCCGGGGCGCACGGCGCGCCGGGTGCGCAGCAGGCCGCGTACCGCGAGCTCTCCGGTCGCGAGGTGGAGGTGCTGCGACTGGTGGCCGAGGGCCAGTCCAACAAGGCGATCGGCGTCGCGATGGGCCTCTCGGCGCTCACCGTGAAGAGCCACCTCGCCCGGATCGCCCGCAAGCTCGGTACCGGCGACCGCGCCGGGATGGTCGCGGTCGCGCTGCGCACCGGCATCATCCACTGAGCAGCCCGCCGCTGCGGCGGCCATGGAGGAACGTTTCCTCCGTGGCCGCCGCAGCGCGCTGAGGAGTGCCCGGTTCGCCGCCGCGACGACGAACCCGCGGCCCCCGTCATCGGTCTGACCAGTCCGACAACACTCCCGGTCGCGGGGACCGTCGTACCCTTGGGGAGTGACCGACGCCGTAGCAGCCATCCCAGAAGAAGCAGCCCCGGTCCCGCTCCTCGAACCGAAGGAGGGGATCCCTCCGGTCGTGGCGGACGAGCAGGCGCTGGCCGCCACCATCGCCGCCTTCGCGGCGGGAACCGGACCGGTCGCCGTCGACGCCGAGCGGGCCTCCGGCTACCGCTACGGCCAGCGGGCGTACCTCATCCAGCTGCGCCGCGCGGGCGCCGGTACCGCGCTGATCGACCCGATCGCCTGCCCCGACCTCGGCGCACTGGGCGCGGCCCTCGCGGACACCGAGTGGGTGGTGCACGCCGCCACCCAGGACCTGCCCTGCCTGGCCGAGGTGGGCATGAGACCGGGGCGCCTGTTCGACACCGAGCTGGCCGGACGGATCGCCGGCTTCGCCCGGGTCGGCCTCGGGCCGATGACCGAGAGCGTGCTCGGGCTGAGCCTGGCCAAGGAGCACTCCGCGGTCGACTGGTCCACCCGCCCGCTGCCCGAACCGTGGCTGCGCTACGCCGCTCTGGACGTCGAGGTGCTGGTCGAGCTGCGCAACGCACTCGAACGGGAGCTGGACGTCCAGGGCAAGCTCGACTGGGCCCTGGAGGAGTTCGCGGCGATCGCCGCGGCCCCCCGCCCGGCGCCACGCACCGACCCCTGGCGCCGCACCTCACAGCTGCACAAGGTGCGCCGGCGCCGCCAGCTGGTCGTGGTGCGCGAGCTGTGGCTGGCCCGCGACCGGATGGCGCAGGACCGCGACGTCTCGCCGGGCCGGGTGCTGTCGGACGCCGCGATCGTCAACGCCGCGCTGGCCATGCCGCTCAACATCGCCGCGCTGCAGTCCGTCCAGGGCTTCGGACCGCGGGTGCACCGGCGCCAGCTGGAGCAGTGGCTGGCAGCCGTCCAGCGCGGGCGGGAGGTGCCGGAGAACCAGCTGCCGCCGGCCGCCGCACCGCACGACGGCCCGCCGCCGCCGCGCGCCTGGGCCGAGAAGGACCCGGTCGCGGCTGCCCGGCTGAGCGGGGCGCGCGCCGCGGTGAGCGAGCTGGCCGAGCACCACCACCTGCCGGCCGAGAACCTGATCACCCCGGACCTGGTCCGCCGGGTGTCCTGGGAGCCGCCGGCCGACGCCTCCGCGGCGAACGTGGCCGCGGCGCTGCGTCGGCTGGGCGCCCGCCAGTGGCAGGCGGACCTGGTCGCCCCGGTGATCTCCACCGCCTTCGCCAAGGCGGCGGAGACGGCGGCGCAGCAGGGCTGAGCGGCGGAGGAGCAGGAGGAAGGGGATGTCGCCCGGTCGGGCGGCATCCCCTTCGGCGTTCCCCGCGGCGTTCCCCGCGGCGTTCCGTTCGGCGCTCGCGGAGCGGAACGTGTCCGGGGACACATCGCGAGAGTCGCCGGACGGGCCTGGGCAGGGTGGTTACCGGCGGGTAGCATGGCGGGGAAGCGGCGCCGCTCACATCCCCTCGTGCGATGGTGAGCGGCAGCCTGCCCACCTGAACCGTTGGTCCCTGGGAGGAGAGCCCCCGTGCCTCGTACCGTGAGGGACGTCGTCTTCGTCGACGGCGTCCGCACCCCGTTCGGCAAGGCCGGCCCGAAGGGCATCTACCACGAGACGCGCGCCGACGACCTGGTCGTCAAGTGCATCCGGGAGCTCGTGCGTCGTAACCCGAACCTGCCCGTCGAGCGCATCGACGAGGTCGCCATCGCGGCCACCACGCAGATCGGCGACCAGGGTCTGACCATCGGCCGCACCGCCGCGCTGCTGTCCGGCCTGCCGAAGTCCGTCCCCGGCTACGCGATCGACCGCATGTGCGCCGGCGCGCTGACCGCCGTGACCACCACCGCCGGCGGCATCGCCTTCGGCGCGTACGACGTGGTCGTGGCCGGCGGCGTGGAGCACATGGGCCGTCACCCGATGGGCGAGGGCGTCGACCCGAACCCGCGCTTCGTCTCCGAGAAGCTGGTCGACGAGTCCGCCCTGTTCATGGGCATGACCGCGGAGAACCTGCACGACCGGTTCCCGCACCTGACCAAGGAGCGCTGCGACGCCTACGCCGTGCGCTCGCAGGAGAAGGCCGCCAAGGCGTACGCCAACGGCGACATCCAGCCCGACCTGGTGCCGATCTCGATCCGCAACACCAACCCCGAGGTCGGCGAGACCGGCTGGGGCCTGGCCACCGTGGACGAGCCGATGCGCCCGGGCACCACGATGGAGAACCTGGCGGGGCTCAAGACCCCGTTCCGCCCGCACGGCAACATCACCGCGGGCAACTCGGCCGGTCTCAACGACGGTGCCACCGCCTCGCTACTGGCCGCCGAGGACGTGGCCGAGGAGCTGGGCCTGCCGGTCAGGATGCGCCTGGTCTCGTACGCCTTCGCCGGCGTCGAGCCCGAGGTGATGGGCATCGGCCCGGTGCCGGCCACCGAGAAGGCGCTGGCCAAGGCCGGCCTGACCATCGACGACATCGGCGCGTTCGAGGTCAACGAGGCCTTCGCCGTCCAGGTGCTGGCGTTCCTGGACCACTACGGCATCGCGGACGACGACGAGCGGGTCAACCCGTACGGCGGCGCGATCGCGTTCGGCCACCCGCTGGCTTCCTCCGGCGTGCGCCTGATGAACCAGCTGGCCCGCCGCTTCGAGCAGCGCCCGGACGTCCGCTACGGCCTCACCACGATGTGCATCGGCTTCGGCATGGGCGGCACGGTCATCTGGGAGAACCCCCACTGGAGCGACGCGACCCAGAAGACCGAGTTCGAGGGTGGTAAGTGAGCATGAGCACCACGACTGAGCTGCTGACCCGCGGCGCCGAGCTCTTCCCCGGCGAGGTCGTCACCACCGCGCACGTGCGTCACCTGGACCTGCCGCTGCAGGCCGGCCGGCTGGCCCTGATCACCCTGGACAACGGCTTCGACCACACCAAGCCGACCACCTTCGGCCCGGGCTCGCTGCTCAAGCTGGACGAGGCGCTGGACCAGGTCGAGGCGGAGGCCGCCGAGGGCGCCATCGTCGGTGCCGCGATCACCGGCAAGCCGTTCATCTTCGCCGTCGGCGCCGACCTCAAGGGCGTCGAGCTGCTCAAGGCGCACGCGGACGCGCTGGCCATCGGCAAGGGCGGCCACGAGGTCTTCAAGCGGATCGCCGCGCTGCCCGTCCCGACCTTCGCGTTCTACAACGGCGCGGCGATGGGCGGCGGCGTCGAGGTCGGCCTGCACTGCGACTACCGCACGGTGTCGGCGGGCGTCCCGGCGTTCTCGCTGCCCGAGGTCTTCCTCGGCCTCGTCCCCGGCTGGGGCGGCTGCAGCATCCTGCCGAACCTGATCGGCCCGGCCAAGGCCGTCAAGGTGATCGTCGAGAACTCGATGGCGCAGAACAAGCAGCTCAAGGGCAAGGACGTGTTCGAGCTGGGGATCGCCGACGCGATCTTCGAGCCGGCCGACTTCCTGGAGCAGTCGCTGTTCTGGGCGGCCCGGGTGCTCAAGGGCGACGTGGTCGTCGAGCGCGAGGCGATCGACCGCGGCAAGGCCTGGGACGACGCCGTCGCCTGGGGCCGGCTGGTCGCCGACGCCAAGGTGCACGGGGCGGCCCCGGCCGCCTACCGGGCGCTGGACATCATCGCCCAGGTCAAGGACGAGAACCTGCAGGCCGGCTTCGACGCCGAGGACGCGGCGCTGGCCGACCTCATCATGGGCGGCGAGCTGCGCAGCGGCATCTACGCCTTCAACCTGGTGCAGCGCCGCGCCAAGCGCCCGGTCGGCGCCCCGGACAAGTCGCTGGCCCGCCCGGTCACCAAGGTCGGCGTCGTCGGCGCCGGTCTGATGGCCTCGCAGCTGGCGCTGCTGTTCGCCCGCCGGCTGGAGGTGCCGGTGGTCCTCACCGACATCGACCAGGAGCGCGTCGACAAGGGCGTGGGCTACGTCCACGCCGAGATCGACAAGCTGCTGGAGAAGGGCCGGATCGGCAAGGACAAGTCCAACCGCCTCAAGGGCCTGGTCTCCGGCTCGCTGGACAAGGCCGCGGCCTTCGGCGACGCCGACTTCGTGATCGAGGCCGTGTTCGAGGAGATGGGCGTCAAGCAGACCGTCTTCGCGGACCTGGAGAACGTGGTCTCGCCGACCTGCGTGCTGGCGACCAACACCTCCTCGCTGTCGGTCACCGAGATGGCCTCGAAGCTGAAGCACCCGGAGCGGGTCGTCGGCTTCCACTTCTTCAACCCGGTCGCGATCCTGCCGCTGCTGGAGATCGTCCGCGGCGAGAAGACCGACGACGCCTCGCTGGCCACCGCCTTCGGCGTCTCGAAGAAGCTGCGGAAGACCTCGGTGCTGGTCAAGGACGCCCCGGCGTTCGTGGTCAACCGGATCCTGACCCGCTTCATGGGCGAGATCCAGAACATCATCGACGAGGGCACCCCGATCGCCACCGTCGAGAAGGGCGTCGAGCCGCTCGGCCTGCCGATGTCCCCGATCGTGCTGCTGGAGCTGGTCGGCCCGGCCATCGCCCTGCACGTCTCGGAGACCCTGCACGGCGCGTTCCCGGAGCGGTTCACCGTCTCCGAGAACCTCGGCAAGGTGGTCAAGGCCGGCAAGCGCGGCTTCTACACCTGGGTGGACGGCCAGCAGGTCCTCGACCCCGAGGTGCTGGAGCTGCTCTCCTTCGGCGACACCGTGCTGACCGAGGAGCAGGTCCTCGGCCGCGCCCTGGAGGCCGTCGCGCAGGAGATCGGCCTGATGCTGGAGGAGGGTGTCGTCGCCGAGGCGCAGGACATCGACCTCTGCATGATCACCGGTGCCGGCTGGCCCTTCCACCTGGGCGGGATCACCCCGTACCTGGACCGTGAGGGCGTCTCGGAGCGGGTGAACGGCAAGCGCTTCCTCGCCCCGGGTACGGCCTCCGTGCCCGCCTAGGCGAACGACGAAGGGCCCCGGTGACCGGATGGTCACCGGGGCCCTTTGCGTTGTGCCCGGGGCCGCTCAGCGCTTGAGGCGGTAGACGACGGTGTCGGCGAAGACGCCGACCATCTCGTAGTGGGTGTCCAGCAGGTTCTCGATCTTCGGGATCATGCCGGGCTGGTACGGCGCGAGGCCGGAGTCGTCGACGACGACCTCGGGCAGGCTCTTGGCGATCTCCTGGTCGAAGGTCTGCCAGGCGTTGGCCATCGAGAACTGCTCGCCGACGTTGGGGCTGCCGTCCTTGCCGCCGCTGTAGTTGGTCAGGAAGCCCGCGGTGAGGTAGCGGGTGGCGGGCTTGCGGTCGGCCAGCCAGTACAGCTCCGGGTGCATGCCCCAGACCAGCACGGTGTCCTTGGGGGTGGTCTGCGCGGCGACCGCGGTGGCGACCTCGGTGGTGCGGTCCAGCCGCTCCCCCGGCCAGGCCAGCGCCAGGCCCCAGAAGACGCTGGCGGCGGCCGTGGTGTACACCAGCACGGGCTTCCAGCGGACGGCCGAGGTGGCGATCGCCCCGGTGCCCAGCAGCACCAGCGGGGGCATCAGCTGGAGGTAGTAGTGGCCGAAGAAGTGGAAGCCCATGCTGACCGCCACGACCGAGGAGAGCAGCCACACCCACAGGTCGGTGGTGGAGCCGTGCTCCTCGCCGGCGACCGGCAGCGGGCGGTGCCGGTGCTTCAGCCAGAGCCGGCGGCCGACCGGCAGCAGGAAGCCGAGGCCGGCGCCGAGCAGGATCGCCGAGTTGCCGAGCGCCCGGCCGAGCATCTGCAGCCAGGCGCCGCCGACGGTGGCGTAGTCGCCGCTGCCGGTGACCACCCAGAACAGGAAGCCCTTGGGCTTGGTGAGGATCACCGCGACCAGCGCTATCGGCAGGGTGACCCCGAAGCCGATCTTGAGCAGGGCGGGGATCCAGCGCACGCCGCGCCGGCGGGCGTCCTGGAAGAGCATCCAGAGCACCGGCAGCAGCACCGCGCCGCCGGTCTGCTTGGTCAGCGAGCAGAGGGCCACCGCGATGCCGGCGGCCAGCCAGCGGCGGCGCTCGGCGTAGCGGAAGGCGGCCACCATGGCGGGCAGCATGAAGACCTCGAAGGTCGCCGCCTGGGTGTCCTCCGGGGAGAGCCCGATGGAGACCAGCAGGTAGAGCAGGCCCGCACCGACGCCGGCCCGGTTGCCCCAGCGGCCGCGGGCGATCGAGGCCAGCAGGATCGCGGTGACCAGGTGGGCGACCACCGCCAGGGTGCGCAGCGGCCAGAGCGAGGCGGAGCCGAAGACGGCGAAGCAGGCCTGGTAGAGCCAGGGCAGCAGCGGCGGCTTGCGGTCCACCACGGTGTCGTAGAGCACGCCGCCGTCGGCGAGCATCCGGGCCTGGGTGGCCAGGAAGCCCTCGTCGGGGCTCCAGACCGGGCGGATGAAGGACGGCAGGTGGGTGAGCAGGGCGACCAGCGCCAGCAGCGGCACCAGCCGCGTCCAGTAGCCGGTCTTCACGCGCTCCCAGCCGTCGGCCGGGGGTACCCCCAAGGGAAGGCGCTCGGCGAGCGCGGTCAGGCGGGATCGGGTGGGGGTCGGCACGGATGACAACCTACCGGGCGAGATCGGCTCCGGCAGCGCCGGTCCCGCCTTTGGTGCGATTATCAGCCCCCGCCCGGTGTGACTGTTGCAGAGCTGTCACACACGGGCCGGGGGTGAAGAGGTGCGGGAGGCGGTCAGGCGTCGACGGCGACGTCGAGGCGCGAGACCAGGGTGGCCACCCGGCGGGCGAGGTCCGGGGCGGTGAGGCCGATCTCGGCGAGGATCTCGGCCCGCGAGGCGTGGTCCAGGAACTCCTGCGGGATGCCGAAGTCGCGCAGCGGCAGGTCCACGTCCGCGTCGCGCAGCGCCTGGGCGACGGCCGCGCCGACGCCGCCGGCCCGGCCGTTGTCCTCGACCGTGACGACCACCCGGTGCTCGGCGGCCAGGCCGGGCAGCGCCGGGTCGACCGGCTTGACCCAGCGCGGGTCCACCACGGTCGAGCTGATGCCCTGGGCGGCCAGCAGGTCGGCCACCTCCAGGCACATCGGGGCGAGCGCGCCGACCGAGACGATCAGCACGTCGGCCCGGCGGCCCTCCTCGGCGTCCGGGTTCGTGCGCAGCAGGTCCATGCCGCCGACCTTGCCGACCGCCGGGACGGCCGGGCCGACCGTGCCCTTGGAGTAGCGGACCACGGTCGGGGCGTCCTTGACCTCGACGGCCTCGCGCAGCTGGGCGCGCAGCTGGTCGGCGTCGCGCGGGGCGGCGAGCCGCAGGCCGGGGACGACCTGGAGGATCGACATGTCCCACATGCCGTTGTGCGAGGCACCGTCGTCGCCGGTGACGCCGGCCCGGTCCAGCGTGAAGGTGACGCCCAGCTTGTGCAGGGCGACATCCATCAGGACCTGGTCGAAGGCGCGGTTGAGGAAGGTCGCGTAGACCGCGAAGACCGGGTGCAGCCCGCCGGTGGCCAGGCCCGCGGCGCTGGTGACGGCGTGCTGCTCGGCGATGCCGACGTCGAAGATGCGGTCCGGGAAGGCCTCGGCGAACGGCGCCAGGCCCACCGGGTGGAGCATCGCGGCGGTGATGCCGACGATGTCCTCGCGCTCGTGGCCGAGTGCGACCATCTCCTCGGCGAAGACCGAGGTCCAGCTCCGGCCACCGGAGCTCTTGATCGGCAGGCCGGTCTCCGGGTGGATCACGCCGACCGCGTGGAAGCGGTCCTCGTCGTTGTTCTCGGCGGCGTGGTAGCCGCGGCCCTTCTCGGTGAGGCAGTGCACGATCACCGGGCCGCCGAAGCCGCGCGCCTTGGTGAGCGCGGACTCCAGGGCGGTGAGGTCGTGGCCGTCGATCGGGCCGATGTACTTGAGGCCGAGGTCCTCGAACATGCCCTGCGGGGCGATGAAGTCCTTGAGGCCCTTCTTGGCGCCGTGCAGGGTCTCGAAGAGCTGCTGGCCGACCACCGGGGTGCGCTGCAGCGCGTCCTTGCCCCAGGACAGGAAGCGCTCGTAGCCCTGGGTGGTGCGCAGGGTGGCGAGGTGGTTGGCCATGCCGCCGATGGTCGGCGAGTAGGAGCGCTCGTTGTCGTTGACGACGATGACGAGCGGGCGGTCCTTGGCGTCGGCGATGTTGTTGAGCGCCTCCCAGGCCATGCCGCCGGTCAGCGCGCCGTCGCCGATCACGGCCACCACCGGGTCGTTCTTCCCGAGCAGCTCGTTGGCCTTGGCCAGGCCGTCGGCGTAGGAGAGGACGGTGGAGGCGTGCGAGTTCTCGATCACGTCGTGCTCGGACTCGGCGCGCGAGGGGTAGCCGGACAGGCCGTCCTTGGTCCGCAGGCCGGAGAAGTCCTGGCGGCCGGTGAGCAGCTTGTGGACGTAGCTCTGGTGGCCGGTGTCGAAGAGGATGCGGTCGCGCGGGGAGTCGAACACCCGGTGCAGCGCGATGGTGAGCTCCACCACGCCGAGGTTCGGGCCGAGGTGGCCGCCCGTCTTGGAGACCTCGGTCACCAGGAAGGTCCGGATCTCCTCGGCCAGGGCGGCCAGCTGTCCGGGCGTGAGCCGGTCGAGATCGCGCGGTCCCCGAATGCGGGTCAGCAGGGCCACCCGTTCCTCCTCGTTCAGTGTTCGCGGACCGCGGGGGCCCGACGGGCGTCGCCGCCCGGTGTCGACCGGTCGAGTCTAATGTCCGCCTACCGAACACCGGGCGGGGTGTCCGGTACCGACGGCCGGTACGCGCCAGTCACCTCGGCGGTCACTCCTTCGAGTGGACGGGCGCACCCGGCGTGTCGGTGCGCCGCGGCCGGGCCGGACGGCGGGGCCCCGGGACCGGCCCACGGCGGTCAGGGGCGGGCGATCGCGAGCGCGCTGGAGTCGCCGGCCTCGCTCATCACCAGCGCGAGCGCGCCCAGGACCTCGGCGCGGCCGCCCAGGGTGCCCGGGACCACCGACAGCTGGCGGGCGGCGCTGGGGATCGCGTAGCGGGCCACCGAGTCGCGGATCGGCGCGAGCACCAGCTCACCGGCCTCGGCGAGGTCGCCGCCGAGGATCACCCGGCGCGGGTTGAGCAGATTGCACAGGGTGGCCACGCCGGTGCCGATCTGCCGGCCGGCGTCGGCGATCACCCGGCGGCAGCCGAGGTCGCCCTCGTGGGCCAGCTCCACCACCCGGGGCAGGGTGAGCCCGGTGCCGAGGGTGGGGGTGAGCAGGTTCAGGAGGTAGCGGGAGCCGACGAAGGTCTCCAGGCAGCCCCGGTTGCCGCAGCGGCAGACCGGGCCGGCCTCGTCCAGGGTGATGTGGCCGATCTCTCCGGCGGTGCCGCCCGGCCCCCGGTAGATGTGCCCGTTGACCACCAGGCCGGCGCCGACGCCGCTGGCCACCTTGATGTAGGCGAGATCGTTCAGGCCCCGGCCGGCGCCCCAGACCAGCTCGCCGAGCGCGCCGAGGTTGGCGTCGTTGTCGACGTGCACCGGCAGGCCGAGCCGCTCGGCCAGCTCGCGGCCGGGGGCGATGCCGGTCCAGCCCGGCAGGATCGCGGTGGAGCCCAGCGCGCCGGTCTCCACGTCGATCGGGCCGGGGACGCCCAGGCCCACGCCGATCACCTTGTCGGCGCGGAAGCCGGCCTCCGCGAGCAGCCGCTCGACCAGGGCTTCGGCACGGTCGAAGCCCTGCGCGGCGGACACGTCGACGTCCATCGGGGCGCTCTCCTCGGCGAGCACCCGGTGGGCGAGATTGCCGACGGCGACCCTCAGATGGGTGTGGCCGAAATCGATCCCCACCACGATGCCCGCGTCCCCGCTGAGCGAGACGCTGCGGGCACGCCGGCCGCCGGCGGAGGTGTCGGCGACCACGACGGTGCCGCTCTCCTTCAGTTCCCGGACGATGTTGGACACGGTGGCCGCCGAGAGGCCGGTCCCGCGGGCGATCTCGGCCTGGGTCAGCGAGCCGGCCATCCGCACCGCGCGGAGCACCCGCTCCAGGTTGGCCCGGTGCAGCGAGGACTGCGAACCCGGAGTGTCCGTCGACATGATCCACCCTCCCAAGGGCGCGGGACCCCTCCACCGGGCGTCCCCTTCAAGTCCTGAAGCCTAGGGCCTGTCTCTTGGTGAAGGCACGGCGGAGGGACGGCGGAGGGCCGGTGAGCACGCCCGGGGCACGACAGCGGCCGGCGGGGGCGGAGGGCGGGCCCGGGCCAGGTCGGCGGGGGTGCCGGAGGGTTGACATCGCCCCAGGTCGGCACGGGGGCGGACGGGGTCGCGGGTTCCGCCGCCGGTCCGAAAACCGGCCCCCCGTACGATGGTGCCCAATCTCACCCGTCCCGCCGGACACGGACGTGCGCCGGTCACGGGACGCTTCCAGACAAGACGGGGCATCAGATGGCAGGGGATCACCCCATACCGGGGGCTGGCGAAGCTCCCGGCGGCGGACCGGACAACCGGGGCGTCTCGTTCGGACGCAAGCCGGGCGGCGTCGACCCGGCGGCCGTGGCGGACCAGCAGACACAGCTCGACGGGGCGGCGGTCCCCGGCCAGGCCGCGCCGGCGGCCCCGGCCGCTCCGCCCGCCCCGCCGGCGGCTCCGCCCGCTCCGCCGGCCGCGGCGGCGGGCGGCTACGCGTACGCGCCCACCGCCCCCGCCTTCCCCGCGCAGGGAGCCGCCCAGGGACCGGCACCGGTCGGCCCGTACGACCCGGCACCCGGCCAGCCGCAGTTCGGCGCCCCGGCCGCGGGCCAGCAGCCGTACGGCTACGCCGCCCCGCCGCCCGCCGACGGCGGCGCGGCCGGGTACGGCTACCCGCAGCAGGGCGGCTACGGCTACCCGGGCGCCCCGGTGCCGGCCCCGCCGAAGCAGCGCAACCCCGTGATGCTCTGGGGCGGCATCATCGGCGGCGTGCTGGCGATCGCCATCGTCGCCGCGCTGGTCGTGCTGCTCACCGACGACAACAAGAAGAAGGACGACCCGCCGGCCGCCTCCGGCGGCACCACCGGCGGCCAGGTCACCGGTGGCGGCGGAACCACGCCGGACGTCAGCAACAGCATCAGCGCACCGCCGACGACCGCCACCGGCGGCACCACCGGCGGCGGGGGCGGCGGCAAGGCCGGCGCCTACAACCTGGGCTGGGCGGCCGACAAGCCGGCCAGCTCGGTCAGCGGCTCCACCCGGCTGCTCGCCATCTGGGGCGCCGACAAGATCGCCGTGCGCGCCGACACCACCGGCATCCGCGCCGTCAACACCGCCGACGGCAAGGAGGCCTGGAGCATCCCGGTGCCGTCCGGCGCCAAGGAGTTCTGCAGCGCCTCGTACAGCGCCAACTCCAAGCACGTCGCCGCGGTCGCGCTGAACACCGGTGACAGCGACTGCTCCACCATCGCCGCCGTCGACCTCACCACGGGCAAGCTGTCGTGGAGCGCCAGGGTCGGGCAGAACAAGATGGTCGCCCCCACCCTGAGCATCACCGACAAGGTCATCGGCATCGGCGCCAACACGGCCGCCGCGGTGAACGTCTCCGACGGCTCCGCGGTCTGGGCGTTCCAGCCGCGCGAGAAGAACTGCAGCGTCTACGGCACCGCCGCCGGCGCGCAGATCGTGGTCACCGACAGCTGCTACGGCGTCAACACCACCGTCAAGTCGCAGCTGGTGATCCTGGAGACGGAGACCGGCAAGGTCGCCTCGCCCGCCCCGATCACCCTGACCGGCAGCATCGAGCGGGTCGACAAGGTCCTCTCCGACCAGCCGCTGGTGCTGTCGATGGCCAACGGCTCGAACGGCGACTACGTGCTGCCGTTCGACAAGACCAACAAGCCGGGCACCCAGATGCCCGTCAAGGAGCCCGGCTACGACAGCCTGCGGCTCAGCGGCCTGGCCGACGCCTTCACCCAGAGCGTGGTCAGCGGCAGCACGCTGTACGTGCAGACCAACCCGACCAAGCCGGCGGTCAACGCCTACGACCTGAACAGCGGCAAGCGGCTCTGGTCCACCGACGGCAAGGCCAAGGACGGGATCCGGCTGGTCTCCGGCACCGACAAGGAGGGCCGGGTCCGGGCCATCCTGGACATGGGCTACGGCAACGACGCCAAGCTGGTGACGCTGGCCGCCGCCGACGGCGCGGTGAGCGAGCTCGGCAACGTCACCGTCAATTCGACCTTCACCATCGGCATGAGCACCAACGAGTTCGTCCTGAACTCGGACGGGTCGCTGTACGGGTTCTCCCGCGGCAGCTTCGACTCCCCCGTGTTCAAGTACGTCAAGAAGTAACGGGGCCGCGGGTGGGGCGGCGGGGCCGACGAGCCCCCGCCGCCCCACCCGTCCCGTATCCGGGCATATTCCGGCGGACCGGGCGGACGGGCATGGCAGGATGCCAGACATCAGCCTGACGAAGGAGTCCTGCGAGTGCCCGGCACCAACCTGACCCGCGAGGAGGCCCGCACCCGGGCCGACCTCCTGCACGTGGACGCGTACGACATCGAGCTCGACCTGAGCTCGGCCCGAGAGGGGGGCACGTTCCGGTCCACCACCGTGGTCCGGTTCACCGCCACCACCCCGGGCGCGGCCACTTTCATCGACCTGGTCGCCCCGAGCGTCGAGGAGATCGTCCTCAACGGCGAGCGCCTCGACACCGCCGGCTTCGCCGACAGCCGGATCGCGCTGCCGGGCCTCGCCGCCGAGAACGAGCTGCGCGTCGTCGCGAACTGCGCCTACACCAACACCGGCGAGGGCCTGCACCGGTTCGTCGACCCGGTCGACGGCGAGACCTACCTGTACACCCAGTTCGAGGTGCCGGACGCCCGCCGGGTCTTCGCCAACTTCGAGCAGCCCGACCTGAAGGCCGCGTTCACCTTCACGGTGACCGCGCCCGCCGGCTGGAGCGTGATCTCCAACTCGCCCACCCCCGAGCCGGAGGGCGAGGGGGACGCGCAGGTCTGGCGCTTCGCCCCGACCGGCCGGATCTCCTCCTACATCACCGCGCTCATCGCGGGCCCCTACGTCGGGGTCTTCGACGCCTACGAGAACGGCGAGCAGAAGGTGCCGCTGGGCATCTACTGCCGGCCCTCGCTGCGCGAGTTCCTGGACGCCGAGGCGATCTTCGAGGTCACCAAGCAGGGCTTCGACTACTTCCAGGAGAAGTTCGACTTCCCCTACCCGTTCCCCAAGTACGACCAGCTGTTCGTGCCGGAGTTCAACGCCGGCGCGATGGAGAACGCGGGCGCCGTCACCCTGCGCGACCAGTACGTGTTCCGGTCCAAGGTGACCGACGCCGCGTACGAGGCCCGCGCCGCGACGATCCTGCACGAGCTGGCCCACATGTGGTTCGGCAACCTCGTCACCATGGAGTGGTGGAACGACCTCTGGCTGAACGAGTCGTTCGCGACCTACGCCGAGGCGGTCTGCCAGGCCGAGTCGCCCGCCTCGCGCTGGCCCAACTCCTGGACCACCTTCGCCAACCAGATGAAGACCTGGGCGTACCGGCAGGACCAGCTGCCGTCCACCCACCCGATCATGGCGGAGATCAACGACCTGGAGGACGTCCAGGTCAACTTCGACGGCATCACCTACGCCAAGGGCGCCTCGGTGCTCAAGCAGCTGGTGGCCTACGTCGGCCAGGACGCCTTCTTCGAGGGCGTGCGCGCCTACTTCAAGCGGCACGCCTGGGGCAACACCCGGCTCGGCGACCTGCTCGGCGCGCTGGAGGAGGCCAGCGGGCGCGACCTCAAGGCCTGGTCCGCCGCCTGGCTGGAGACCGCCGGCATCAACGTGCTGCGGCCCGCGCTGACCCTGAACACCGACGGCGAGATCGAGTCCTTCGCCGTGCTCCAGGAGGCCCCGGCACTCCCGGCCGGAGCCAAGGGCGAGGCCGTGCTGCGCCCGCACCGGATCGCCATCGGCCTCTACGAGCTGGCCGACGGCGCGCTGGTGCGCACCGACCGGATCGAGCTGGACGTCGACGGCCCGCGCACCGAGGTGCCGCAGCTGGTCGGCCGGCACCGCCCGGCCGTGGTCCTGCTGAACGACGACGACCTGTCCTACGCCAAGGTCCGGCTGGACGAGGACTCGCTGGCCGTGGTCACCGAGCACCTCGGCGGCTTCACCGACGCACTGCCGCGCGCGCTGTGCTGGGCCTCCGCCTGGGACATGACCCGCGACGGCGAGCTGGCCGCCCGCGACTACCTGACGCTCGCCCTCTCCGGCCTGCCGCGCGAGAGCGACATCGGCGTCGTCCAGTCGGTGCACCGCCAGGTCAAGCTGGCGCTGGACGCCTACGCCGACCCGGCCTGGCGCGAGGCGGGCCTGGCCCGCTGGGCCGAGGCCGCCGAGGAGGCGCTGCGCGCCGCCGAGCCGGGCAGCGACCACCAGCTGGCCTGGGCCCGTGCGCTGGCCGGCGTCGCCCGTACCGAGGGTCAGCTCGACCTGCTCGCCGGTCTGCTGGACGGCACCGCGCAGATCCCCGGCCTGGCCGTGGACACCGAGCTGCGCTGGACCCTGCTGGGCCGGCTCGCCGCGACCGGCCGGGCCGACGAGGCCGAGATCTCGGCGGAGCTGGAGCGCGACAACACCGCGGCCGGCCAGGAGCACGCGGCCAGCTGCCGCGCCGCCCGCCCGACCATCGAGGCCAAGGCCGCGGCCTGGGCGTCCGTGGTGGAGTCGGACGAGCTGACCAACTACGTGCAGGCGGCGGTGATCGGCGGCTTCCAGCAGGCCGACCAGCGCGCCCTGCTCGCGCCGTACGCGGAGAAGTACTTCGCCGCGGTGAAGGGTGTCTGGGAGAGCCGCAGCCACGAGATCTCGCAGCAGATCATCGTCGGGCTGTACCCGGCGCTGCTGGTCGAGCAGGCCACGCTGGACGCCACCGACGCGTGGCTGGCCTCGGCCGAGCCGGCGCCGGCGCTGCGGCGCCAGGTCGTCGAGGCGCGGGCCGGCGTGGAGCGGGCGCTGAAGGCGCAGGACGCCGACCGGGCCGCCTCGGAGCGCTGATCCGGCCGCTCCCTCCCCCCTCCGCGCGTCCCCGTGCGGAGGGGGGAGGGAACGAGCGAGGGGGCGCCGGACCTGGTCCGGCCCCCCCTCGGGGTCTGTGGGCGCGTGGGGCGCGTCCGGGGTGGCCGCGTACCGCAGGTGGGGCGAGGAGGTAGGGAGAGCGGCGTGTAGGGGAAGA